>DAIQOU010000662.1:0-2688 GCA_036787725.1 Bacteroidales bacterium | reverse complement strand
ATCTCGGCAACCGGGTATTGATAATTGTAGCTCCACAGGTAAACCGTGCGGTCGGAGCCGTTATTGACGGAAACAGACAACGGATTCCCTTTCGAGGTATACTTATCGTAACAAACCCTCGGAATGTAAGAAGATTGATAAGAGTTTAACGGCAACGGATTCGTTAAGGCCAAGGTAAAAACCTCTTTGGGCAAATAAGTCCCCAGCGTATCCGAATAACTGTTTTTACGGGCGCCTGTCACCAGATTGTTTTTCATGGATATCGTTTCGATGGGAATCCCCGTCATGCCTTTACTTTTCATTCCGTTATGGATCGGATCGTTGTAATCCATACAATACTTGATTCGTTCTTCTATCGGGGTGCCTTTACTGTCGTACGATTTTTGACCGGAAATCATCAGATTGATCGGATTGTACGTATAAGAAACTTCCGATGAAATACCGCTCGAAGCATTCGAATATTCGGAAACAACCCGGCGGGTCGATTTCCACCACTCCGATTTCAAATCGTAGAATTTAACTCCAAACCGAACCGATTTCGGCATGGAGTAAACAACGATGCCTTTTAAATCTTCGGATCCGGGAGTTGTCTCTTTCGAATACTCGTATAAAGTTTTCTTCAGCAATTTCCCTCCGCTGTCATAAACGGCCGTTTCTTTCGGAGATCCGTTTTCCGGCGGAATCGTGATGGGAAAACCGGGATAAATCACTTCCTGTCGAGACAATTCGTTGTAAAAAGAATGAGTCGTTTTACCATTTGTATTGCCGTCTTTATCCGACTCGGTTTCTTCCACATACGAATAACCTATGTTTCCTGCGGCAGAAGTCATCGGAATATAGGCCGTTCCGAAAAAACCGTGAGCGTATTCGCCGGAAACCGGGGTCCCGTTAAATGCCAGTCTGTATCTTTCCGCAAACACACCCGGGTAGCCGGCATAACGGTTGAGGTCGAAAAGAATATTTTTGGCACAGGAAGGAACGGTGATCAGCAGCCCGGAAGACGTCCCGTTTTTTTCGTAGGTATATACTTTTCGTGTCAACAATTCATTTCCTTCTTTATGTTGAATTTCCCGGATACGAAGTCCCCCTCCGAAAGATACCCGCCGGGGTGTATGAATCTCGGCGGCAGCCGTAATGATGTAATCGTGAGTTTTGGGTTCGTTATAATAGGGAGGCAGCAGTTCCTTTTTCATCACCAGCCGGTATGTTCCGGGCTGAAGAAAAACGGCATCTTTTGATCCTCTCGATTCCACGGATTCGTTACTCTCATCCGGTTTGCAAAACACATAAAAATCGGTGCAAACATTCTCGTATTGTCCCGGGAACAGCTTTTTTTGCAATACGAACCTGACATCGCAGGACACGGGATTACCCACCGGATAATATCCGCAGACAAAAGAGGCATAAGATTCTTCCGTGATTTCAAAATCCGCTCCGTACAATGTCGTATCGTTCCTGTGAGCCGTGGGATCATGACTGATATTACTCTTTTTTACGGAAGTAAAACCGCATTCGAAATCATTCCAAAATACGTTCGGTTCATAAAAGAATGTACTTTTCCCTCCCGTAGGATATTCGATGTCTGTTAATACTCCCCGCTGCATGTAATCGACATGCGGCAGACGATTGGCTCCTTTTCTGATTTTGCCTCCGGCAATGAGTCCGGGCAATGTCAGAAAATCATCCCACCCGATTTGAGACGGGTGACGGAAAGAAGGGCCGTTGTAATATCCCCAAATATCCGTATCGAACGAATTCTTTGCAGGCAGATCTCCTTCGTTATAAGTAAATTTATGGGTTTGAATTTGAGAGGAGCCGGCCTTTTCCCGAACCGAATTCAACAATAGCCGACAAGTATTGGGAGCGGAAACATCACCCAGGTAGGAATATTCCAATTCCGTTGTTTTTACCACAGTTCCCGAACAATCCTTTATTACAATCCGATCCGCTTTGGAAGCTTTTATTCCTCCTGCGGGTGAATCCAGATCATACCGCGGCGAATGTGTAAAACCGACGGTCCCGTGGGGAAATCGGATCTCCTTCAAATAAGTTTGGGAGATTCGTGAATACGAATAGGAAAAACCGTGTTCTACCTCTCCTAACCCCATACGTCCCTCGAGGTTATTTGAGATATTTTCTATCAAAGAAATATCCAGACTCTCGTTCACCACGGGGGAAGTAAGGATGATTTCCGTTCCGTAAGTAAAGACCGCTTTATTGTTCAACGGAGAAACAATCGAATCCAGTTGCCAAGAGGTAACCGAATCGGGCATTTTCTCTTTGGTCCGCAAGGCGGGACCTCTCGAAAAATAATCTTCCCGGTAACGCTCGGAGGAAGCCGTATAAATCGTCGTAACTTCTTTTGTGTTAAAATAATAACGATATCCTGTTACATCCGTAATACAAAAATTCCCGCTGCTTCCTCTTTCTATATTATAAGTAATGTCCAGCTGCTCTTTCGGATTCAGGAGTATCCCTTTAGCCAGTTTATCGGTATTGCCGTTAACCCCTTTTTTGGCAAAATAGAAAGTTCCGGAATAGCCTGCAAAATTAAAATGAAAAAAATCCGGCTGACCATCGTAATTCCGCTCGTACTGTCCATATTGAAGCAACTGCGGCTCCGAGGAGATCTCGATTCCGTTGTTGTTGCTGTCGTAAGGAGGCAGATCGGGAATGAAATAATATCCC
>DAIQOU010000661.1:0-2690 GCA_036787725.1 Bacteroidales bacterium | reverse complement strand
TGAATAATTGATTTTTACAAGATAAACGCCGGAAGGAGTGTTTAACTTGCGAGTAAATTCCGCACCCGGATTCTCTTCTTTCAAAACGAGTGTTCCCTGTAAAGTATAAACTGCCACGGAACAAACCGATTCCGTGGAACTGACATACAATACCTGTCCTTCCGTACGGATTACGGTGTTCGATGTACCCCTGTTTTCTTCTATTCCCGTAGGAGCTCTCAGTTCCGTAACCGATAACAAAAAGCGGTCGGGTGTTTGAGGATCATGCCGGAAAGTATAAGAGTTCATACCGGTCAAGTCGATTACATCTCCTGTACGAGTATCCTTCAAATACAATCCTCCGGCCAACAGGTTTTGTACGTTTTTGAACTTCAACGTCACTTCCGTTGCGGAAGTACTCTCAATGCCGAGTTCCATTGTTTTTTCTCCGGCAGCCTCCCCTGCATTGAACAATACGTTTTTGGAACCGTCTTTGGCCAGGATATACAACTGAGGAGCTTTGGCAGCTACTGTATCGTTGTTTGCATCGACAAACAGCTGCGGAATGTTTTCCGCTGCATCATTTCCGTTGAGCAGAATCACGGCTTTACTGACCGTTTCTTCCGTTCCGTGCGCTTCCACATACAGGATGTTTTCTTCCGTTTGGGAGGATTTCAAAACAAAATTTCCCGAGCGGGCTACCGACGCCGATACCGGAAAATACAATTCTGTCGTTGTCCCGGGAGCACCCTGTGTTTTTACAAAGAAAGCTTGGAAAGAGGGGATGAGTCCGGATGTGGAGGTCAGTCCCGGAGCATAAGTATTCCACGGGGTTTCATACAGGCGATAGTGTTGGTCCAAACGGCTCGAATTTGCATTCTTAAATACTGTAAAATCAAGGGACGAAAGGAAGGGATTTCCGATCATGATCTCGGCTCCGGCAGGCACTGTCATTTTGAATGCAGATTCCCCATTGACAGTAGTCCATTTGGAAGCATCGTCAGTAATAAATCGATAAGCTTCGTTTCCCCGGGCAATCGTACCGTAAGGTTGTACCGATTCGGGTACGAAATCCAATGAAGGATCGTCGTAGTAATAGTATTTAAAAGTACTTACTCCGTTTTCATAGGAATGAACCCGATGCAAATCACTCACCGATTGGTCCTCAAAATAAGGCATTTCCAAAATTCCTTTCAATGCATTGAGGTTGTCGTGTTTGTTTTCTCCGGTGAAGGGTTGCATACGGGCTGCCCAGACGCTTAACCCGTAATGTCCGTGCGCACCCGGATCCATTACGTTGGTGTTGGCGGGAGAATACCAGTCTCCTACCAGTTGTCCGCCGTGTCCGATCGTGGTTTTGAATCCCTGTTGCCAGATGTTGGGATAACCGCCTACCGAAAAGTCCCCGGAAACAATCTTATTTAACGGAGTTGCCAATGCGTACCAACGGTTGCGTTTCATCGGTTCGGCCGAATGCGGATCTCCGTCTGTTCTGTATACATTGGTGCTGCCCTGGTAATACCCGAAGTTATACCGAATATAAGCTTTATTGTAATTCAAGTAATTCTGTTTGGCTACTTCCGCTCCAAAATGGAATGTGATGTCGTTACAAACCGGATTTCCATACAGACTTCTGGGAGTGGTGGTAAAGTCCAAATCCGGATAACCGGATGCATTTCCCGGGATATGGACATCCGTACATTCGGAAGGTACATTATTCAATGCATTCCCGTTTTCATCGGTCCAGTTGTTAGGGTTGTTCCAGTTGTTGTCTTCCGGTGTTTTACTCCAATAAGCCATTTCAGGAGCTATATTTACAGAAAATTCGTTGGAGATTTTGGTTCCGCAATTATCGGTGGTTATTCTGCGAAAATAAGTCAAGCCCGCCAAGCTCGGATAAGTTAAATCCAAGCCGGTTTCTCCGGAAAGGTCCGTCCAATTAGTTTTGTCTTCGCTCGATTGCCATTGATAGGTGTAGGTACTGCTTCCTCCGGTACTTCCGGGCCCGGTCAATGAAACGTCCCCTCCCGGGCATATTCTCGGGTTTCCGGTGATGTTGCCGGCCATGATATCTCCGAATACGGATACTGTAACCGGTTTGCGATTGTTGATTTGATTTTCACAAACACCCTCTCCGGAAACACTGACATAATAGGTTTTAGTAGCGGTAACATTTGTTACCTCCAACTCCGGTCCGGTGAGAATGGGATTGGCGTCTGTTTGCGATTCATACCATTTGAATTCCGGATTGCTCACCGAAGGAGCAGAAGGGGTGAGGGTAATGTCTGTACCGTAACAAGTAGAAAGATCATTTGTTTGAATGGTTGCAGCTGTTGCCGGTTGAGTTACAAGGACATTCACTCCCATTCCTTTGGAACAATTCCATCCCGGAGCCGTAACTTCTACATAATAACTTTTATTTGCTGTGAGTCCGCCGGATATGGTGTATTGGTTTCCGGTATATAATAATTGGGATTTACTTGAATTGGTATACCATTTGAATACAGGAGAAGTTAGCGAAGGAGCGGAAGCGGTCAAGGTGAACGGAAGATTAGCACATACATCCGTACCGGAAACCGTTAATTCGGGATCTTCACTTTCTTCCACTTTTATTTGAAGTGTTTCAATATTACAACTGACCGAGTCTCTTAATAAAACAGTGTGCGTACCTGCAGATAAACCGGAAATGTCTTTGATCCGTTGCCAGGTAC
>DAIQOU010000142.1:0-9843 GCA_036787725.1 Bacteroidales bacterium | reverse complement strand
GCATAATTAGCCCATGTCGTAACGGTAAAATCATTCAATTCGCTTACAATTCCGTCTCCCAGATGCACATATGACTTGTCTGAAGCATTAAAAGAAAGTCCCGGTGTATTATCTCGCCCTTGCACCCACGTTGTATTATTTTCTAAGCGTCCGTGATAGCCGCCCCACAAATCATGCACTTTAACTCCCGTGTTTTCATTCAAATCAAAATAAGCATGTTGTGCATTTCTCGGAATAGCACTGAAAACAGTAGGATGAGTAAAACTCCCGGCCGGATTATAAGCTTCGATCTTATAATAATAGCTTTTTCCGTTAATAAGCCCTTTGTCTGTATAACGTGTCGTATCAACATTATCTGCAATCAAACTGTAAGTGCCG
This sequence comes from Bacteroidales bacterium, assembly GCA_036787725.1. GTDB lineage: Bacteria > Bacteroidota > Bacteroidia > Bacteroidales > Azobacteroidaceae > DAIQOU01. The sequence goes on along the minus strand of DAIQOU010000142.1, from coordinate 9,465 downwards.
TTTTGGGTTTCGGAACGATAAACCCGATATTGGACATCGTATTGGAAATCCCAAGTCAGCACAGCCCGTTTATCTCCCGAAGAGACATAGATACCATTGACAGCTATCGGAGTCTCCATTGTTTTTGTAGTCAATCCAAGAATATTACTTTCAATACTTCCCCATGTATTTTGAGCTGTCAATTTATATTGATAAGCAGTACTCTCTGTCAATTGCTTATCCTCATAAGAAGTATCGGTGAGATTGGTTGCAATCACTTCAAAATTCACGCCGTCGGAAGAACGTTCCAATATATAAAATCGGGCATTGTCTTCTTTAGTCCAACTAAGTTGAAGGATAGAAGTTGAAATCGCTTCTCCCGATAATACCGGCGACACCGTAAGAGCAGGATCCAATACAAAGGATACTACATCAGAATATTCCGACCATGTATTTTTATAACTCATAGCCCGTACTCTGTAATCAGCCGATACGGTAAGCAAACTATCTGTATATACAGCTGTCTCTCCATAAACATAATCAACGCCGGCATACAGGGTATCTACCGGTATGAAATCGCCGGCAGCCTTTTTTTCCACAACATAACAATTCCCGGTTTCTCCATTATGATCATACCACTTCAATGTAAAAGACTTACAATCGCCGGACAATTCGGTAAGCACCCAAGGAGGAGCTATTTTCCAATTGTGTATATATTCCATAGTCTTAGAAAAAGCAGGCTTCGAATTGAATTCGGCAAAATGTTTTCCCGCAGGTGTAAGTTTATTCCCTATTACCACGCAACGAGCATCTTGAACCCAATTATACAAAGAATGACGTTCCAAATACGGACAATTATCCAGCGCCGGCAACACATCTTTCATCCAATCCAGTTGCTTTTGTGCATTTTCGGGAGATAAGGGCCGGTTTACAATGATCTCATTCCCGTTTTCATCATAAATAATATTGCAATCGGCATCCCGTTGCGGGCCGGAAGCCGTAGGCCACCATTCGGTAGTCCAGTTGGCCCCGTTATTCCATTCGGTAATCCACATCGGACGTCCTCCGTACAAACGGGTACAAGCGTCAACTATACCGTTATTCAAATTGGCTCCCGACTGGCTGTTCCAGTACATATGACCCACGACAAAATCCACCCGATAGTTGAGTTTATCGGCAATGGCCAGAAAATCGACCAACCATTGTTTTCGGATGGCATCGGGCGTAGGCGAGCCCAGTCTCAATCCCGATTTGAAAAATTCCGGCCACTGTTCAATTGCCTGTTCCGGAGTACAGTTAGCTTGGTCGGTATGGTCCGGTTCATTATATCCCAATACATGAGAAACATTTTTCCGGGAATTAATCACGTCAAACGATTGCCATCCCAAATTATGACGCATGGGAACATATTCAAAATCGGGATTTTCCGTATCGCTTCCCGCATCCCAATCGTTATACCAAGATGAATTGGTAATTCCGGCCAGTCCTCCATTACACATACCCTTTTTACTGATCCAGTCCCAGCGAAAAACACGAACAAAAGAAGCAAATTCCAATCCTTCCGGCATCACAGACACTTCCAGATCCTCATCATTAGCTATAAATACCCGGGAATGGCCGGTTCCATCGGGGTTATTGGCAAATGTACAGGCATATCCTTTCTTCAGTTTGAACGAACGAATATGATTGTCGAAACTGCCCAGTTCGGCATTCCGGTAATATTTATCATATTCCAATTGCATCGATTCGCCCAGATAATTCTCTCCTTTGTAAATTGTCAGGGCCCGTTTAGCAATTTCTTTTCCGCCGGGTATAATAACCGTACCCGAACCGTAAATAGCGAGACGATCTTTTTCCGGATTGACAGCCCGTCCATTGATTTTGATATAGGTCAACCAATCGGACATCACCGTTGACGGTTTAACGGTTTCGAGATATAACCATGAGTCGTCCGATACCAAATTTACATTACTGTTAACCAATGGAGCAGAAGACAAAATATGCAACTCGGACTTTCCGCGAACCGTTATATTCATGTACTTGGCAGATTGCAAGCTGACTATTTCATTTTCGAAAGTAACATTTAGTTGGGTCTGACTGCCTTCCGGTAAAAAGCAAGCATATACAGTTGTATTTCCCGAAACGGGAACACCGAAATTAAACGGCACCGTGTAAGTCTTGTCTTTATACCAACCGGCAAAAACATAACCTTGTTTGACCGGTTCTGCCGGTTCCTCTATTGTATAAGATTCGCCTTCCGCAAAGTACTGTACATCCACTTCACTTCCGCCATCCGTATCAAAAGTCACAGCCAGCGCATTCCCGACTTCGGTAATAAGAAAATCCCATGCGATATTTCTATCGGTACCATTTGAAGTTTTCCATACCACATAATGAGTACCCGTTTCCTTTATGGCAAAAATAAAATCGAAAGCAGTTGACTCATTCCATCGGGGAGCAATTTTACTTTGAGATTTTAACATGGTTCCTGTAGCATCGCTTGATGTATTAATTCCAAACATCGTGGATACCGTTCCGTTCATATTGGTGTTACTGCAACTGAACTTATATATTTTCCCGCTGCTTAAAGTCACAGGGTAGGAAAATACATTGTCATTTACCGGGTGGGTCAGAACACGCCCCACGCCTAAATTATCCCTATATCGATATGCATAGGTATCGTTATTGTCCGAAGCATCTGTCCATGTCACCGGAGTAGTGCATATCCATCCGAAATCTCCCGGTTTATCAGTTGTGGTGCCCATCCCGTTACCATCCCATCCGGACATATAATTCTTTCTAAAACCGACTGTGTATACTTTGACAGAACCGTCGCCGGCGGTCACTCTTACGACAGCATCGCCGGGAAGGACGGTTGCCTGTGTAATATCTGCTGTTGCAACCGAAACAACGGCAGCTGTAGCCGCCACCGTTGGTATAGAAGCGTCCAAAGGTATATTATAGGTATAAGTATATGTTTCCGGAGAAAATCCCGGAAGACCTGTACTATTTACTTGTAAGTCTGATAAACTTGCATCTTTATACGAAGCAATAGCAACTGTCAGCGTTTCAAAAGCAGCTGCAATTATTTCGGGAGAAGCAGAAGGATTATCAGCAACAACCTGCGCTTCCGCTATTTTAGCATTCAGATAGGCTTGCCCCTTTGCTGTTCCTCCCGATAAAAGCCCGCCGGCTTCGTTTATCAAACCGATTAATTCTCCTTTCAGGTCATCCCATTTGGCGTAAATAGTCGTATTCACTTGTACGAGCGTCTTAAATTCGAATTCATTTGTGAATCCGGCATCCGCATACCATCCTTTGAAGATATAACCCTCTTTGGTCGGATCGGCGGGTTTATTAACCGTATAATAATCACCATCCAAGAAATACTGATTCGGGATTATATTACCTCCGTCTGTGTTAAAACTGACGGTGCATGCATCCCCTATTTCTGTCATATTCAGAAGCCAAATTCCCGCATCTTGCCAGTTTCCGCTATTCAGATGAACATCCCACAGAAAATATCCGTTGGTAAAACCCGGGGGAGTTGCAAACCGCATATTGATTGTACTTACAATATTGTTTCCCGAAATGTCCAGGGATGCTTGAGAAACAGGACTATTTGCTAAAAGATTGTCTGCTAAATAGAAATTAAAGGTTACGCTACCGGAGCCTCCGTTTCTTCGCCAGGCTTTCCCTGACAATTGATACATTTTACCTCCTGCCGGAGTGATCGGGTAACCAAATTTAGTGTCTTGATTAATTATATATAACATGGGATCCGTACCATTATTGGCAGGGCTGCCAACACCCGTACGAAATCTATTATTGGATGCATTCAGTGCTCCCCAGTTAACCGAAACACTTCCATCGACACGCCAGCCCGCATCATAGGGTGTTCCGCCGGTATTATCCCAACCGGAAAGTAAGTTTTGTGCCTGTGCGCTCCAAACGCATACACCTAAAAGAAAACTTACCAATACAGCAATTAATAACTTGTGTATTTTCATGATATTAACAAAATTAATTGAATCTTTTTTATAAGAAACAGGATGAAGTAATCAACAAATCTGCCCTAAAGCAGTTTCTTTTACAAAAGAATACTTTAGGGCAAAATTGCTATTATTAAATTAGTCCAGCTTATCCTCATCGGCAACAGCTTCCTGCCAGGTTTCCCACATCGGGATGGAAGCATCATAACCGCTATAACCAAAATTCTGAGCAAGTTGGCCGCGTTTATTAGCTGTAATTGCCGAATTGGGAACCGGCCAGTAAACATTACGTTTATCCATTCTGTAGTTTATATCTTTATTGGCAGAACGGATGGTACCGTGATTATAGATCTTTCCGCAAAGCGTAACGCGTTTGTACCAGTAGCTGCTTGGAGTATTTTCACCTATTTCTGTTCCCTCATGTTTATCCCATGTAGCAGCATTATAAGTATTACCCCATTCGTCCGGTTTACCGCTCAACGCCAAACAATAAGAAACACGTGTCAACTCCATATTACGCCATTCTTCAAAATATAATTCCCGAGCCCGCTCATCCATAATGTCTCCGATAGTTATATTACCGGTATAAAGTTGCGAACATTTGGCTCTGGTGCGTATAATATTCAGATCCTCTTTTGCACTTGCATCACCCATATAGAATTTAGCCTCTGCACGAAGCAAATAAGCTTCTGCCAAACGATAGAGATACCAATCGGCTATACTGCCGCTCGACGCCCCGTTAAAATCAACTGCTCCCCTATTGGCTTCCGAAACCGCATCATTTATAAATATCTTATAATGAGGAAAGTCAAACCAGCAACGAATGGTATCCTGGCATAACAAATCACCGGTTTCCGGATTGTAAAGCATCAGGTTTTTTCCGCGGTATGCATCGTCTACATGGTTATACTTTAAAGAAGTCATTTTCACCCAGTTTCCCACTTTTTCATTGTGACGCAAATCGTCTTCGTCTTCTACTCCATTCACTACCCATAAAGCACGTTGAGCAAAAGGAGTAAGACGGAATGTACCGATACCGCGTCCGAAAGCCCGGGTCATATCCAGGTCTTCCCGGTAGTTGGAGTTGTTTCGGGCATATTTTTCTACGGTCTTTCCGTCCGGTGAACGTAAATTACCATTCTGCCATAAAGGCCCGAAGATACGCATGGTAGCAAATGAAATAAAGGACTGAGAACCACGGTTGGGCATCCCCATGATTACCTCTCGGTTCTCTGCAATCAGTTTGTTTTCCGGGCGATGCAAATCCCAGATCACATTACGCGTAATCGGCCATGTTTCAGGTGCGCCGCCTTCATTAAATGTACCAAAGTTATTTTGCATCAATGCGTAATCCGAACCGTCAATTAAGATATCCAACTGATCTTTTGCTTTCTGCCATTGACCCGTAGCCAGGTAGCATTTAGCCAGTAACATACGGCAAGCGCCCTTATTCACCATCCCGATATGAGTCATGTCCTTTTGATCGGGTACCCATTCGACAGCCTTCTCCATATCGGCCGTTATCATTTCAAGGATAGCCTTTTTTTGGGTTGAACGGTAGTTCTGTTTGGGCACCTCCAGAATTTTAGTAATCAATGGTACATCACCAAATTGGAATACCAACCCCATATACCGATAGGCACGATGGAAATAAGCGCGTCCTTTATACATATTTTTGGTTGTTTCATCCAATGTGGTCACTTTATCCACATAACTGAGAACCGTATTGGCATACTTGATCCCATTATAAGTCTCATCCCAAAAGTGATTAATGTAGTTACCATCATTTCCTCCGGGACCCGCAGCACCTCCGGTAGGTGTCAAACCGGTAGCCACATCGAAGTTAACTCCTCCCACATTCGCATCTGTTTTACCATAAACAGCCAGATCAGAGAACATCATCTCGGTTCCGGCAACCACCGAATTACTATTGGCGGAAGTATTGGTCCAGTAAGAGCGTAAATGCCTGTCGCAGACTGCCAGTGCAGCCTTCAAACCGGATTCGGTCGAAAAGGTTGCTTCGGGTTCATAAAATGACAGAGGATCCGGTTCCAAAAAACTCTCGGAACAACCGTTAAATAACAGAGGGCTACTTACCAATGACGCAAGGGCCACCGCCATTATCTTACTTTTTATCTTTATATTTATCTTTTTCATACGTTATTATTTTATTTTTTTATGGTCGTATGGAACCCGTATTATGTCATGCTCTTTGGTGCAACTTTTGCATCCGGGTTTCATGATTAATCTTATAAAATTAGAATGTAACATTTAATCCTAATGAGAATACACGAGTAGCCAATCCGCTCGTCTCCGGATCTCCGTACTCCCAATCCTTTTTCCACGTAGCAACATTTCTGACCGAACCGTAGATTTTAACCCTTTCCATATCCAATTTACGTACCCATTCCTTGGGTAATGTATACCCTACAGATATGTTTTCCAACCGAATAAAAGAACGATTATATATTCTTCCTATCCCCGTGATACCGGCCGGACCTTGAGCATTCAAACGACCGTATTTATTGGTGGGATTCTCGGGAGTCCAATAATTTTTCTTATAGGTATTATAATTGTAGGTAATTAAAGAGCCTCCATTATCTTGATTCAAATAGTAACCTTCTATGCTCTTATGTCCCATATAGGAATATATATTGAAAGAGATATCCAAGTTTTTAAACAACGTAAAGTCGTTCCGTAACTGCCAGTGCCAAGGAGGGGATGTTTGTCCTAAAAATTCTTTATCATCATTATCATATACAATCGTAATACTTCCATCCTCATTTATTTTATCGTTAGCCGGATTATTGGCTACTTTCGGATCACCCGGCTTTTGTCCGTATTTGGCAGCTTCCTCATATTCGTCGGTCTGCCAGATTCCGGTCACACGATAATCCCAAATAGCACTGATAGGCTTCCCTATAAACCATTTATTTGTTTCATCATCCATTTCTCTTACTCCTATTATATTTCCATTAGGATCAAGTACATTTTGATCTTCGTAATAAAGGTGTTTAATTCTGTTTTTATTATAGGATAAGTTGAAAGTGGTGTTCCATTCAAAATTATTAGTCTTGATATTTTGAGAACTGATAGAAACTTCAAAACCTTCGTTGGTTACCTCTCCCAAATTGGAAATAACAGAACCGAATCCCGTAAAACCGGGCAGACGTTGCCACATAATCATATCGGTAGTACTCATGGTATAATACTCCAAAGCACCCGTAATACGATCATTCAGAAATCCGTAATCCAAGCCAAAATTCCAAGAAGTTGTCTTTTCCCACCGCAAATTCGGATTAGCCATACGATCGACCATTAAATATTTAATTTCCTCCATACCGCTGCCTACAATATATCCCATGGTAGCTCCCAGACCGGAAGATAAGTTCGCCAATGATACGTATGGGTCTTCCAACGAGCGATTCCCGTTTTTACCCCAGGAAGCACGTAATTTTCCCGTACTCAAAATATGGTCACCTTCAAAGAATTTTTCATTGGTAAAATTCCATCCCAGTGCTACAGAAGGAAAGGTTGCATAGGGATTATGTTGTCCGAACGCCGAATATCCGTCACGACGAACCGAACCGGTCACCATATAACGATCATCGTAGGAGTAGAAAAGTCGTGCCAACAATGCATCTGCGGTTTGATGCGTATCGGTAGTAGAGAAATTACTGTCTTCTTTGGTTCCGTTTTGTGTATTGTGGAAACCCAATGCATCCGAAGGCTGAATATTGCGGGCTTCGATCCGATCCTGCCAGTACCGACGTTCCTCTGCTTCCTGCACCAATGTTAAATTCACATGGTGTTTATCCATAAAAGTATAATCCCAATTGATCGTATTGTTTAGCGACCAGTCGAAACGTTTTGCTTGCTCACGGTTCACCCCTCTGCTTTTCGGATTGGAGTCGGGTAAAGCATTCGACATGAAATAACGGTCATAAAACCATTGGAACCGGGGAGAAGCATTGAATGAATAGGTTATATTGAAAGGCAATTTAACCTTCGCATTAAAGATCGAGTTAAGCACTGTAAACCCTTTTTCCAGATCCAGGTATTGCCTTTCAAAATCGTAATTGTGACCTCTTTTTACATCGGCTCCCATAGGATATTGAACTAAATTTCCATCTGCATCACGGTAATTACTATAGGGAGAATTACGCAACTGATTAGCTTCCCAATAATCGGCGCTCAATCCCGGAGTAAGACCGCCATCACTGCGATCCTGAAAATTCACATTCGCTCCGATTTCAAACCACTTATTTACCTTTCCTTCTATTTTCATATTTGCGCGGACAGCCTGATAATCATCGTAAGAAACAGCTCCTTCATTCCGTAAATATCCGAGTGACAAATAATAATTCATTTTTTCACCGGCCCCGGAAACGCTTGCATTATAATCTTGGTTAAATCCGGTACGGAAGGTGTGATCATACCAGTCAAATGTTCTACCCGCAGCATAATTATCCAGAACCGTACTCTCCAGGTTCAAACGCCTTCCATAGAGTGTGGCATCGGATAAATCTTGGATGTTATTATCGTAAGCACGCCATTGCTCTAGCGTAATTCCATACTTACCAATGTTGTTCGGATGATCATAATAGCCCGGTTTAGTCCTCATGGCTCCTGTTTGATAGGCCTCATACCGGCCTGTTTCCGTATTTAATCCGTAGGTTTCTGCTTTATACCAATCTTCCCGATATTGCATGTATCCGTCCGGACTGAACATATCGCGATAAGCGCTTTTGGTAGTAGCACCCATGCTTACATTTAAACTCACAACCGGTTTACCCTGCTTTCCTTTTTTAGTTGTAATAATAATAACTCCACTGGCGGCTCGCGCTCCATAAACTGCAGCGGCTGAAGCATCTTTCAATACATCGATCTGACCTATATCGTCCGGGTTAATCTCCGACAATTCTCCATAGAACATCATTCCGTCCAAGATAATTAACGGATCATTATGTCCTCCTTTAGTATATACTGACCGTTGTCCGCGTAATTGCATGGAACCGCCTCCTTTTGCCGAAGCATCATAACCCACCTGTAAACCGGCAGTTCCGCGAAGAATGTCCTGTACAGTCTTCGGACTTTCATTAACCAACTTATCCGGGCGAATCTGAACAACCGACCCGGTAAGATCTTTTTTCCGCATGGTACCGTAACCGACCACCACTACTTCATCCAACAGTTTGGTATCTTCTTCCATGGTAATTTCAAAAGTACTTTGACTGCCAACCGTTACTGTTTGGGTTTTGAATCCCATAAAACTGAATTGAAGTTTGTCTGCAGGAGACACTTTAATGGAAAAATTACCGTCCAAATCAGTAATTGTTCCTTTTGACGTACCTTCTACCGCAATGGAAACTCCAATCAACGGTTCTCCCGTAGCTGCTTCCTTTATAACTCCGGTAACCGTTTTTTCCTGAGCTGCCATAGAAAGCGGCAAGACCAACAAAAACAAAAGCAAAAACAAAAACAAAAACAAAAA
>DAIQOU010000660.1:0-2694 GCA_036787725.1 Bacteroidales bacterium | reverse complement strand
TCCAACCCGGTAATTTGTCCGGGTGCGTGCTGTGCCAATACCATTGTTTGTCCGCCCGTTCCGCAACCCAGATCGGCGATGCGGGATTTGTCGGTCAGATTATTAATGAAGCTCAATGCTTTAATGGTTACTTCGGGACTTCCCGGTCCTTGTCGTTCCATATGGGAGAAAAATTCGCAGATTAAACTTAGATCGAATTCGTGAATAGTTTTATTTTCGTTATTCATTATCGTAATGTATTTTTTGCATACACAGAAGACATACCCATGTTTTCATTGAAATGGGAGTTTGGCACGGCGCGACATAACCCCAATAACATTGGTTTCTGCGCTCGCTACTTCAAACGTTCATCCGTGTACGCGGATTAAAAAACTGAAATTATAAAAATAATAAGAATCATTCCCGAAAAGAACTGTTCGGGAACAAACGAAGGGACAATCTGTATAAGAAGCACAGATTGTTTACTAAACCAAATCCGATTTCAACGTTTTTGTCATGCTGCAAAGATACATACTATTTTGTCAGATTGAAAATATATCTTCAAAAAAGTGCTCTCATAAGATAGCACCTCCTGCTTTCCGCTGAGGGTAAATAAGACGTATTTATTTTATCTTCATTTTGTTCAGGATTTCTTTTACTTCCGGGGGGATTCGGTAACTTTCACGGGCTTTCTGAATGGCTTTGTTATGCACAAATTTGGAGAAAGTTTGCTGTTCGAGTAAGGGAAGAGTTTTATCATAGAATTTGATAAGTCCTACACTTATGGCCCAAGCGATAGCCATATCCACATAATATTGTCCTTGGGGAACTTCTTGCAGATGCTTTAATGCTGTATCAATATACGTTTCGTTGATGAAATAATCCATTAAAAAAGTAACAAAGGTACGTTTTGTAAATTCTCCCTCATGGGTTTTGAGCGGCAGGAAGTGAGTAAGCACTTCCTCGGGATATTTACGGAATATTTTTGGAGTACAAACGATCGAGTCTACATGCGCCCAATTATCAAATTTTAAGATCAGTGGATCTAAATAAGTAAATATGGTTTCTAATGAAGATGTTTTAAGGTTGCCCAGTACCAATCCATAGAGCAAAACATGTTCATAAGTCGCATAGTCCGGATGTTGAAGATAAGTTTCTACATCCGGGTGCGCTGCGATTTCCTTTGCCAGTTTTTTCAGCACAGGCATACGGATACCCAGTATCTCGTAATTAGTCGGAATGAGTTTTTCGTTAAAAGCTTTATAATCACTTTCTGCTAATGCCCGGAGTTTTTCGTCGAGGGATGTTATCATTTTCATTACTTTTCCTGCAAAGATATAAAAGGACTGTCAAGTATTTAATACATTTGCATCCCAAATGTACGTTTATGAATAATAAAGTCAAAGGGTATATACCGGGAGCCATTGCGGCCGCTACATATGGTATGAATCCGTTATTCGCTCTTCCTCTTTACGAAGCGGGTATGGAGCCGGACTCCTCTCTTAACTTTACCGGAACGGCTTTGGTGATGATTTCTGCCCTTGCTTATGCTATTATATTGTAGGAGTGAATAAATCGCAGCTTAAAGATATCGCTACACTGAAATCGACTTTTTATATATTGCTTTTTGGAGTATCGCTTTTTTTTGTCCGTGTAGATTTTGGCAAGAGTCTCTATTTGGCAGATAAATGGTACTTATGGGGCAATTTGCTTGCGCTTGCTGTTCTTCCGACAGCTATATCGTTCGTTTGTACAACAAGTGCCATCGGATATGTCGGTTCCACTCCGACAGCGATCTTGGGCGCTCCGGAGCCGGTTACAGCTGTGTTTTTCGGAGTAACTGTCTTCAGAGAAAAGCTCACGCCGAGACTTATTTTGGAGATACTGTTGATTATCTTGGCTGTTACTTTAATCATTGCCGGAAATAATATGATAACCTATATGGTACGTTTCAGGAAACTTTTCCCAAGACTTCCGTTAAAGAAAGAATAGAAGTGCCGGGATAACGAAAAATGGCATTTCTTTTCTCTAAATTATCGGCTTATTTAAGTCTTGAATAAATAAGTTCATCTAAATATTCTCCGTTTTTGTACAACGCTTTCTTTAATCGGGCTTCTAATTCAAATCCGGCTTTTTCAAGCGCACGTTGTGAACCTTTATTGTTGGAAAAAGGACGAGCGAAAATTCTGACAATATCAAAGGTGTCGAAGCCATACTCTGCTATCTTGATGATTGCTTTCGGAATTATACCGTTTCCCCAATACTTTTCGGAAAGCCAATAACCGATTTCTGCATTCTTTTCATGAATATCGGATTGAGGAAATATACCGATCGAGCCCACTGCCTTTCCTTCTATTTCAATGGCAAAAACCCTCGCCGGATTGTCATTCATTACCGATTTAATAAAGAATATTCCATCCTCTTTTGTATAAGGATAAGGAAACCCGTTGGTTAACCGGCAGGAAATATTGAAATTGTTTGCGTGTTCGACTAAACTTTCTAAATCTGTTAATCGCCAAGGGCGTAATTTATAATTCATTTCCGGTTATTTTTTATTTGTATATTTATGTAAAGGGATTAGTAGAGAACTCTTATTTTAAGGTATTAATTAGTACATTAATTCCGGACGCTCTGAACCGGCCGGGTGTCATGCCTGTCTGCTTCTTAAAAAAACGACAAAAGAGAGAACAATCCGGAAAATTTAATTCTTCGGAG
>DAIQOU010000141.1:0-9855 GCA_036787725.1 Bacteroidales bacterium | reverse complement strand
TCCACGACGAAAACGACAGTCTTCCATTGACCGGTGCCGCCGGAATTACTCTTTTCGTAGGAATCCTGTTTCTGCTTTCGGTCGGAAAAGATAAAATTCAAATAATAGGAAAAAGAGACAGTTTTCTCACCGTAGCGTTATCGTGGTTAACTTTTTGTATCTTCGGAGCTTTACCTTATTATTTTGCCGGAGATGTCAATTCTGTAAGTGATGCCTTTTTTGAAAGCACTTCCGGTCTGACTACCACCGGCGCTTCCATTTTTACTCAAATAGATCATTTATCCAAAGGAGTTCTGTTTTGGAGGTGTATTTCTCAATGGTTGGGCGGAATGGGGGTTATTGTTTTTTCATTGGCACTGCTTCCTCTCATCGGAGAAGGGGCATCTCAGTTGTTTGATGCCGAAACCACCGGAATAACCCATGACCGGTTTCGTCCGCGTGTAGCTGCAGTGGCAAAACGGCTGTGGGGTATATACATCGGGTTAACCGGCATTTTAGCTTTCCTTCTATACCTCGGGCCCATGGATCTGTTTGATGCTGTGTGTCATGCTCTTTCTACCATTTCAACGGGAGGCTACTCTACCAAACAAAGCAGTATAGCCTATTGGAATTCCCCTTATGTGGATTCGGTAATAATCATTTTTATGATTATTGGGGGAATCAACTTTTCCCTGCTTTACTTCTTATTTAAGGGAAAAATAAAAAAGGTTCTTAAAAATGAAGAATTAAAATGGTATTTGGGGATCATAGTAATGGCCACCATCGTTGTTTCGGGCTTTCTGATCAAAGACAACCTGAGCAATGAGGGCAGTCCTTTTTCCGCCATCAGAGAATCGTTGTTTCAAGTGGTTTCCATTCTCTCCACCACCGGATTTGCTACCGGCGACTATGTCGCTTGGGGCCCCTTCTATTGGCTTATTTTCCTGCTATTGATGACTGTCTGCGGATGTGCCGGTTCTACCAGCGGAGGAATGAAAACAGTACGAATTGTTGTATTGGTTAAAAATATTCGTAATGAGTTATCCAAATTAATTCATCCCAACGCGGTCATTCCGATCCGATTAAACGGGACTGCTCTTTCTTACGAATTAATTCAACGTACTACCGCCTTTGTCTCATTATATATTTTTCTTGTATTTTTAAGCACATTGATATTTACCCTGACCGGGATGGGATTTGAAGAGTCCCTTGGCGCTGCTTTTACCGCCATAAGCAATACGGGTCCGGGATTGGGAGCAAACGGACCGGCCGGCAGTTTTGCTGATCTTTCCCACTTTTCCAAATTCTACATGTCTTTTCTGATGATCATAGGCCGGCTGGAAATTTTCACCGTATTGATCCTTTTTACTCCCGATTTCAGGAAAAATTGAAAAAGTCACTCCCTTTACTGTCTTAAAGAAAGAATTCTGCTTCAAATCAAAATTGTTTTTTTAATTTTGCTTTTCTTAATCTCCATACCCTTAAACAACTTATGATCTTAAGAAAAACAATACTGATTATTTTCCTGGTTACAAGCCTGTCCGGATTTTCTCAGCTCACTCCGAAGCGAGAATTCAGAGGAGCTTGGATTCATGTGATTCACCAAGAACAATATCCCCGCATGGCATCGAAAGAGATGAAAGCCTATTTCACCGGCCTGTTGAACCAATTGCAGGAAGCACATATTAATGCCATTATTTTTCAGGTAAGGCCGTCAGCCGATGCATGCTATTATTCCGACATTGAACCGTGGAGCATGTATCTTACCGGAGAACAAGGTCTTTGCCCGGACAGTAATTTTGACCCCATGAGTTTTATGATTGCCGAATGCCATAAACGAAACATGGAATTTCATGCGTGGCTTAACCCCTATCGCGTAACCGCTTCCAAAAATACGGTTTTGCATGAATCTCATATTTATCATCAATTTCCCGAATGGTTTGTAGAATATGGAGGGAATATCTATTTTGATCCGGGAAGGCCCGAAAGTCGGAACTTTATTTGCAGAATTGTAAAGGACATTGTAGAACGATATGATGTAGATGCCATCCATATGGATGATTATTTTTATCCTTACCCGATAGCCGGCCTGGAGTTTCCGGATGACAATACATTTTTCTGGCACGGTCCCAGAGAAGGTTTTTCTACCAGAGAACGGAACGACTGGCGAAGACATAACGTAAACACGTTGATACGGGAAATAAAAAAGACCATTACAGATGTCAAACCATGGGTTCGCTTCGGAATCAGTCCTTTTGGTATCTACCGGAATAAAAAGAATACTCCCGACGGCTCCGGCAGCAATACCAACGGATTACAAAATTACGATGATTTGTTTGCCGATATAAAGTTATGGGTAGAAAATGAATGGATCGATTACAACATACCTCAAATATATTGGGAGATAGGACATCGATCTGCCGATTACGAAACACTTATTAAATGGTGGAGCCGTAATAATTACGGCGCTCACCTGTATATAGGACAAGATGTGGTACGAACCATGAATACCCCGGATTTGGAATACTCCGAAAGGAACCAATTGACAAAAAAAATGCAGTGGGAACGTACATTGCCTGCCATATACGGAAATTGCTTCTGGCCGGGTTATGAACTGGCCCAAAATAAAGGCGGAATTATTGACAGTCTGAAAAATAATTACCACTATTATCCGGCCCTCATTCCGCCTTATCTTCATATGCATAAAAAAAAGCCTAAGAATGTAAAATCATTGAAAGCAGAATGGACTCCGGACGGATACAAATTACATTGGAAAATGAACGGCAAACCATGGAATCCCAAGACAGGCCAATATTTTGTTGTTTACAGGTTCAGAGATAAAGAAAAGGTAAACTTGGAAGACCCTTCCAAAATTGTCACCATCACTCGAAAAACAGAGTACTTATTGCCTTATAACGGAACGAATGAAAAGTTCAAGTATGTGGTTACTTCAGTAGACCGATACCATAATGAAAGTAAGGGAAAATCGAAGAAGGTAGAACTATAAAATTGTATTTTCTTTGCTAACCCTCTCCGGGTTGTTTCCGGGGAGGGTTAGTCGCATTGAAGCTTTTGTAATTATTATTATCTTGCGAATCTATTTTGATGCAAAATATTTTTTGCTCATCCTTTAATTTAATAATATGAAGCGAACATTTATCTATTCTGACGAGAAGTCCAATAAGTTCTGGTCTATCGAAGCAAACGGTAAGAGCTATACGGTTAAATATGGCAAAGTAGGAACTGACGGGCAGACCCAAACAAAAGAGTTTTCCGATGAAGCCGCCTGTCTGGCTGCGGTCGAGAAAGCGATCTCGGGAAAAACCGGGAAGGGTTATGCAGAACAAACAGACGGCTTATCTGCCGCCCCGGAAGTCACAACAAAAATCGAGAAGTCTGCGCAGGAACCCGGCTCGGCCTCCGTTGCCAAGAAAGAGCAAATATCCGAGGAGGCACAGCCTAAAACCACGGGAGATCGGGACCATCGCCGGTTTGTGTACCGGGACGGTCTTACCCACAAATTCTGGAATATCGAACGCCAAGGATTGGAGGTGTTCATATCCTTCGGAGCATGGGGTAAAAAGCCTCGGACAAACTCAAAATCGTATGAAAGCGAAGAGCGGGCCGCAAAAGAGATGATCAAATCCTTAAACAAAAAAGCAAGTGAAGGATATATGGAGATCACGCCGGGAGCCGTACCTATCCCCGACATTTCAGAACCCGTGGCTTACGAACCATTGCCACTCGACATTCGGGATTTTTGGATCGACATCTACGATTTCAGCTATTCAATCAAAGAAGTAGAAGATCGGGTTCGAGAATACATCTCTTGGGGACGGCTCGGCGAAGTCCCGGAGGAGCAGATAGCGGCAACCATTGACGCAATAGCGAAAAACCGCGAAAAACTCCTTCAAATCAGGCTTATAGCAGCCGACCTGCACGAGCAGAATATTGCAATATTTACGCCCGAACTGGTGAAAAAACCAAAGAAAGTCGATCCGATCGTTGCACCTAAAGGCGGTAAGATAACCAAAAAGCTGATTAAGCAGATGACCGATGCAATACAAGAGGAGAGAGTAGACGACGTTCGCACGATGGTAGGCTTTGGCGTTACAGGAAACCATAACGATAATATCGTATTCTATTACGCAATAGCAAGTAAGAATCCGGAAATAATAAGAATGATCGTACCGACAATGACCGACTACACTGTCGAATGCGGATGTCTGCGTGACTACCATAAAACGACCACATCGGCTGTGCTCGAATCGGATGATTATGATTTGGTCAAAACAATACTGGAGGCAGGATATGATCTGAAAAAGGACCCTTACTTCTTTGAAAATATCGGACGGGTACGCGACACCAAACTCGCCGATCTGATCTTCTCGATCCGTCCGCTGAGCGAAGATACTGAGGGTAAAGCAATGATCGCGGCCCTGGACTCTTACAATGAAGAGCTGGTTGCCTATCTGTTGGACCACAAGGCCAATCTTGCAGGATACGATAATGCTTCAGGAAATTATGTTATGCACTATGTGTTAGATCCGTTCAAACCCTATTGCAACTTAGAGACAGTCAAACGGTTTGTCGAACAGGGAGCATCGTTGAACGTCACCAACATAGGGGAACTGGATTGGTATGAAACCGATAAAAAACCACGAACCGGCGGTGGTGAAACACCCCTGATGAAAGCGCTGTCGGGTTCAAAATATGATTACGAGCCGAAGCTTCCGAAAGAGATCGAAGAGTATGTGCGTCAAACAGATCAATCGGAAGTTACTGCCGAGCAGGCATTCCGGGCTGCCCGTGAAGGACGCTTGCCGATCCTGAAAGAGTTTATCGAAAAAAACGGAACCGATGTCCGCGATGAAAACGGGGCAACTTTGCTGCATCATATTATGTTACAACAGGACAACACTCAAAACTGTGTATGTGCCGACTATGTACTCTCACAAGGAGCAGATGTGAATGCAATAGACAAAAATGGCAGAACTGCACTGTTCTATGTCGACCTCTTTACTGATTATCACGGAGGTGCGAATATAATTAAACTGCTGGCTGACCGGGGAGCGGATCTGAACCATGAAGATAAAGACGGACTCACTCCGATTATGTTTCACACAACTGCGCGCCCCGAAAGACCGACCAACGAAACCGATGAAAATATGTTGGGGTCCTCTATATACTCGGGACGTGCATTTGCGCTCAAATCCCTCACTCGAGTGGGTGCTGACCTGAACAGAACATTCAAAGACGGCAAAAATATATTCCATTACCTGCTAACCTTACCAACCTTCTTCGAAGATGATGATATTATTGAAATGATGATGAAACGGGGCGGAGACGTTAATAAGAAAGACGATCGGAGCCGTTCGGCACTGCACTATGCTACGGTACATAATTATTGCGGCGTGGATGATCGTGTAACCCGCTACGTAAAATACGGAAAAGCTGATCTCAACTCCCGGGATGAATCGGGAAATACTCCGCTGCATACACTGTTGATCGAGAAAGACCGCTATTCTATCAGTAATCTTATCCGTCATGGTGCAAATCCTACGATTCCAAATAACGAAGGAAAAACAGCCGAAGATCTTATGCGTGAATTGGGTAATTACGATCGTTTTTCCGACGTTTTGGCCGAATATCACGCTGCCCCACCCGAAACAAGGATTATCGAGCACAAATGGAAACCGGTGGAGATCAAAACTCCGCAAACCAAGTTCGACAGGCTCAACTTGGAGATCACCGGTTCACTCCTGTTGCCAAATCATGGCCACGGAGAAGCCGACCACCTGTTTACTGCCGGGAAAAACCGTCTCATCGGCCGAGATCTGCACAACAGGTATACTTGCATCAATACCATGACCGGAGAAATCATGTGGCAGGAGCAGTCGTATGCCGGACATGATTATGCTTTCTACTCCGAACGGGACGATGTACTTTATTCGGGTCATAACAATAAGGAGGTGGCAGCAGTCGATCCGCAAACCGGAGAGATCTTGTGGACAGCCTATGTAGCCAACAGCCACTATACATTCGAATCGCCATTTACAGAGTACAAAAACTTATTGGTATTTCATTCTCGTAACAGTGTATATGGCGTGAACAAAGATACTCACAAAGTACAGTGGAAAGTAAAACTGAAAGGAAGGCTCGGACGCCGAAAAGACAATGTCCGGAACAATTATTACATTATTCAAAATGAGGACGGTAACACGCCGTGTTTTTATTTGGTCAACATGGATACCGGGCTCGTCGAGCATACCTATCGGGCAGAAAAAGGATATAAAGATTGGAGTAGCGGCTATGTTGTGGGAGACAAATTGTGGTATATATCGGACGACGGAAGTGTTTGCCGCCTGAATCTTGAAACAGGGGTACAGGAAGATGTTACATTGGCAACGAAATATGTACACAATCCTAAATCCTTGGTTGTATCCGGATTTAACTACGTAAACGGGAAATTCTACTTCGACATCCACCTGATACACCATGACGGCGAAGAGGATGGGATGTATGTGTGTTCGGAAGATATGAAGATCGAGCGGGTTGCCTCGTCTATGGGAAGTTGGCTCTTCAGTAAGTCTCAACTTCACGGCTCGATACTCTATTATACCTTGCCGGGAAAAATAATATCGTTATCGTTGGATGACTTCACGGAAGAAGTGATGGATGTACCTACATTTAGCGGTATGGACATCGTCGACTCGAACCTCTGCATACACGACAATGTGATGTTTATTGCGCAGTCAGGCGGGAACGAAAACGAAGACCGGCAGATTATCTGGATTATAGAGTAATGTTCCCGGATGCATGTAAGTTTCATCTCGAGGAAAGTCCGAAGAGGGAGGAAGAGGAAAGGCACGAAAGCGCGAAGGGAAGAAAGGGTTTTGGTTTGGAGAATCCCGAATGCAACACGGTATCCGGCAGTCTCCAAGTCCCTTCGAGGGACGCCCTTAGGCTTAACCGGCGGTGAAGCAAGATGTAACCTGTGGAATTACAGGAGGAACATCTTTCCCGACCCGCAAGTTTTGCTTACGCTACACATGCGGTTAAGTACGATTTCGTCCCCGGGACTTATCTCCGGCCTTAAGTCGGTAACATCGGCTGAGCAGTCTCCGGTTGTCGATGCTCTTCCCGGCTTAACTTAATGACATTGCTCCTCCGGGGCTGATGTGAGTGAGATACCTTCCCCCGAGAATTTTTCGGTTTTTTGGGACACTCTGTAAAATTCCGTGTTTTATTTTAGACAATAAACGATATATCCGGATCTGTTTTTATCGGCCTCAAGCCCGGAAAATAAGAATTATTCATAACTTTGTGCCTGCTGTGTTAACCGGAAATGAGAGATTACCGAGGCGGTTAGAACAACCATTTCTAAAAACAAACTATTATGAAGAAAAAAGGAATTCATAAGATATATCATTCCGCACAAGACTATATAATCATTTTCTTGGGGACTGCATTGTTCGGATTCGGATTTAACGGATTTATTCTTTCCAACGGAATTGTGACGGGGGGAGTAAGCGGAGTTAGTGCGTTGATCTTTTTCGCAACCAACATTCCGGTTTCTGTTTCGTATTTGTTAATCAATATTATTCTGTTGACTGTTGCTTTTAAAGTACTCGGTTTTCGCTTTTTGATAAAAACAATTTTCGGGGTTATCTCCTTATCTTTATCTCTTTCTTTCTTCGAATGGTTATTGGCCGGAAACCCCATCATCCGGGGGGAGATTTTTATGTCGACCATTATCGGAGGGATTATCTGCGGCTCCGGGTTAGGACTTATTTTTCCGGCCAACGGAAGTACAGGGGGAACGGATATTTTGGCTGCCATTATCAATAAATACAAAAACGTCTCTATCGGGACCGCACTCTTATTCTGTGACTTTATAATTATCAGTTGCTCCTACCTGATTTTCGAAAGTGTGGATAAAATCGTATTCGGTTTTGTTGAAATGGGAGTCAGCAACTATGTACTTGACCGGATTATTAATGGAAACCGTCAGTCGGTTCAATTCCTTATCTTTTCAAGAAAATACCGGGAAATTACGGATCGAATCCTGGAAGATATGGACCGGGGATGCACCCTGCTCGACGGCGAAGGAGGGTATACCAAAGAATCGACTAAAGTGATTGTGTTATTGGTGAAAAAATCGGAATCATTAACCGTTTTTCGGCTGGTGAAAGAAATTGATCCTCAAGCCTTTATTTCTCAAAGTATTGTCAGAGGGGTATATGGAGAAGGCTTTAATCCCATCAAAACATAATCAACCGAAGGACTTTGTGAAAGTATAGCCGGGGTCTTTTCGACCGGATATCCGACCACACAAACAACGAGTAAATCCCTACCGGAAAGAGATTTGAATCGGTCTTATAATTACTCAAGATCTCTTCGTCAACTACTCAAGATCTCCTTTTAAAGACATCAAGACCTCTTTATGAAGAGATCTTGAGCAAATATAAAGGGGGTAAAGGCTTAAAAAAAACGAGGGTAAAATCACTCGGTGACCTTCCCTCGCTATATAGAAAAACGGTTCTTTATTTCTTCCCAAATATACTCCGGGGTAAATAAATCTGCAAACCTACGGCAAAAGTCAGGTTATCCTGATAAGGATCCGAACCGAAGCCGACAATACCGTTATATTTTAACAACGCTTCGATACCTATGTTAGGCGTAATAAAATAGGCAAACCCGGGACCGAATCCGAGACCCAATCCGTTGGTAGATGCTCCCCCTTTGGTTTGATTACGTCCGTTCAAACCCAAATCCGCTTCCAAGAAAAAGCGACCTTTATTTACTAATTCTATACTCGGGTCACTGAGATAATACCGCCCTAATCCGCTGAAACCATAGTTGATAATATCCCCATTATCTCCGCCGCTTACATGCGACCATCCGAACAAAGCTTGTGCTCCAATGGCTAAACGATCTTGAACAAACCAAGCCGCTTTAGGAGTCAAGGTAAAGGTAGTATTCGATCCGGACTTCAATCCGATATCCAGATTCGCCACATCCCCTCCTATCATAACATTTCCTTTTTGTATCTGTGCATCCGCCCTGTTTGCAGCACTAAAAGCTGCAACAATCATAATAAAAGTTAGTAATCCCTTTTTCATATCATTCAAATTTTAATTTACGTATTATTTAATGACTTATACTAAAAAATGCTTTAACAGCTTTCAATATAACAACCTTTCAAAAACTTTGTTCAAAGAACTAATGTTAAGGGAATTGAGTGATTACCTTCAAATCGGAAGATAAATACAGATAAAAAATGAGAGAATATATCAAAAGGCCCGGTATTTCCCGACATAGTTAAGAATTATAATCCATTGCCCCGATGGAGGTAAAAGGTTAAAATTTATTTATCTGCAGATACAAATTTATTATCATCAGGACTATTAACAACACTACCACCATCCCTAATTGCTTATCCAGATAAGCCGGGGTCTTTTTTCGGTATTCGATCAACTCCTGTTTGAAATAAGGTTCCAATGAATACTTTACCTGTATTTCTACAATAGCCCAACTGTAGAAAATATAAAGAGGATACAACACAAGGGTATTAAAGGCGCCAAATAAAAGAATAAAACTGAAATGAGCAATCATATCCCCGGAGATCATGGGATGTTGTACTTTCCCGTAAATTCCGGTTGTCAAGAGTTTTTTAGGAGCATAAAAAGTATCTTTTGTCGCCGTAAGGTTCATTTTAATGGTTTTCCCGCTCCACATCATGGAAAAATAAATAAATGCAAGACCGCAAACCAATATATACGGAATGATAAAAGCAAGGGATTGACCTTGAATATTTAATACCCCCGATAACCGGGGCTGCCCCAACAGGGGCATAATATACCAGACAAAAGA
>DAIQOU010000140.1:0-9864 GCA_036787725.1 Bacteroidales bacterium | reverse complement strand
CGGAAGTAAAAAATGCGGCTCCAAGCAAAGTAAAGTATTTCGGCATCGGTGATGTCCGTTTATTGGACGGTCCATTTAAAAACGCCATGACCCTGAATGCGGAATGGATGATGGAGCTTGACCCGGACAAACTACTTTCCAACTTCCGAAAGAATGCCGGGCTGACTCCCAAAGCACCCCCTTACGGAAGCTGGGAATCCATGGGAATTGCCGGACATACCTTGGGACACTATTTGACAGCCGCTTCACAGCAGTATGCCGCTACGGAGGACATCCGATTCAAGGAAAGAGTGAACTATATTGTAAACGAGCTGGATTCCTGTCAGCTTCATTTCGTAAACGGCTTTATCGGAGGAATGCCCGGAGGAGATAAAGTATTCAAAGAAGTGAAAAAAGGAATCATCCGCTCTAAGGGATTTGATTTAAACGGTATCTGGGTACCCTGGTACAATGAACACAAAACCATGATGGGGTTGATTGACGCTTATTTGCTGACCGGAAACGAAAAAGCCCGCAAAGTCCTTATCGAACTGTCCGATTACCTCGCAGACGTCGTATCCGGTTTGAACGAGGAACAAATACAAACCATGCTGGACTGTGAATACGGAGGGATGAACGAAGCTTTTGCTCAAGTATATGCACTGACCGGAAATAAAAAATACCTGGATGCTTCTTATATCTTTTATCACAAAAAACTGCAAGACAAACTGGCAAACGGTATAGATGCATTGCAAGGCCTTCATTCCAATACCCAACTGCCGAAACTGATCGGAAGCGCCCGGCAATACGAATTGACCGCAAATGAACGGGACCGCAAAATCGCGGAGTTTTCCTGGGAAACACTGGTTCATCACCATTCTTATGCAAACGGAGGAAACAGTATGGGAGAATACTTATCCCTACCCGATAAATTGAACGACCGATTGGGGACCAATACATGCGAAACCTGCAATACTTACAACATGTTAAAACTGACCCGGCACCTGTATGAGTGGACAAACGATCCGCAATACTTGGATTACTACGAACGGGCCCTTTATAATCACATCCTGGCATCACAACATCCGGCGGAAGGACGGGTATGTTATTTTCTTTCTCTCGGAATGGGTACCAAAAAAGGATTCGGAAGTAAAGAGAATAATTTCACCTGTTGCATGGGAAGCGGATTCGAGAACCATTCCAAGTACGGGGGAGCGATATACAGCCATGCAACCGACAAAGATGCATTGAATATAAATCTCTACATCCCTTCCGTCTTGACTTGGAAAGAGAAAAACATAACCTTGAGGATGGAAACAGCTTACCCGGAAAAAGGAAAAATAAATATCTTGTTGGAACAATGTCCTCCGCAAACGTTAGAGATCAATCTCCGCTATCCGGCATGGGCCGGTTCGGGCATTGTTGTACGGGTCAACGGAAAGAAACAAGAAATAGCCGTTCAAGCGGGCTCCTTTATATCCCTCTCACGGAAATGGAAAAAAGGCGATAAAATAGAAATGGAACTGCCTATGCCGTTGTATACCGTCGCTATGCCGGATAATGCCGACCGCCGTGCTCTGTTTTACGGTCCGTCTTTGTTGGCCGGTGTATTCGGTCCCGAAGAACGGAAACAGGGGGATATCCCCGTTTTTGTGAATGCTTCCAAAAGCATGACCGACTATGTTAAACGAACAAGCGAAATCCCTCTTCGGTTCGTAACCCTACCGGAAGGAGGTCCGAACAATGTAACATTAATACCCTTCTACCGGGTATACGATCAATATCAAACGGTTTATTGGGACGTATATTCCCCGGAAGAATGGGCAACCGTCGAAGCCCAACGACAAGAAGAATTGGAAAGAATTGCCGAACTGGACAAACAAACCCTGGACTACATCGTACTGGGCGAAATGCAACCCGAACGCGACCATAACTTCGACGGTGAGAATACCCGTTACGGAGAAGGATACCTCCGTAAATACCGTTTTGCTTATGAAAACGGATGGTTTGCCTTCGATATGAAATGCAATTACGAAGGTCCCGCACAACTACTGCTGACCTATTACGGAGGGGATACCCGAAAATACACGTTTGATGTCATCATCGGAGAATGGTCACAGTCTGTCACCCTCGATAAACAGACGGAAGGGTTCGTGGAACATATCATCGACCTTCCGACAGCAGTAACCCGGGGAAAAGATAAAATCAGGGTAATGTTCAAAGCAAACGATAAAAACAGAGTAACGAATCTGTATAATTGTCGATTAATGAAAAAATAGAATATCATGCAACAAATCTCATTCATTCTTTTATTCCTGATCGGAGCTTGCTCCGCATACGGACAACAAGCCAAGTGGAATACACCTCAAGCCGGCAACCCGATTATCCCGGGCTATTTCGCCGATCCGACCATACGGAAATTCGGGGATACCTATTACTTGTATTGTACTACCGACGGTACTGCCGGCGGATTGGGACCTTCTCAGGTATGGACTTCCAAGGATTTTGTCAACTGGCGTATTCAACCCATGAATTGGCCTACTACCCGCCAGGTATGGGCGCCCGATATCATGCAGGGAACAGACGGCAAATACTATTTCTATTACAGTCAGGCATGCAAAATCTATTGTGCCGTATCGGATCATCCTACCGGCCCTTGGGAGAATATCTTCGGAACGGACGAAGCCGTACTCATTCCCGACAGGTACGTACAGATGTCAATTACTTTGGATGCACAAAGCTTTATCGATGACGACGGATCGACCTATTTACATTGGGGAACCTGGGGAATCTATCCCGGACACGGTTGCGGAGCCGGCAAGCTGAACCCCGATATGAAAAGCTTTGCCGACACCACCCTTATACCGAATACACAAGCCACCGACTTCTTCGAAGCTCCTTATGTATTCAAACGAAACGGTATTTATTACCTGACTTATTCTTCCGGTTCCTGCCATGATCATACTTACCGGGTACAATATGCTATCAGTAAAACAGGACCGATGGGCCCGTTTGAGTTTGCCGATAACAATCCGATATTGGAAACTAACCTCGACAGTACCATACACGGTCCGGGACACCACAGTATCTTACAAGAAGGAGATGAATACTACATTGTTTACCATCGCCATAATATTCCGCAGTTTACGCGGGGCTTTCATCGCCAGATCGCGGCAGACAAACTCACCTTCGACAAAGAAGGACGTATCAACAAAGTAAAAGCGGGACATGAAGGGATCGGATACCTCCAAAAGAATACTAATCCCTATAAAAATATCGTATTGGACAAAAAAGTGAAAGTAAAGGCTTCCTCTTGGTATGACGATTATTTTAAGCCGGAATATGCCATAGACGATAACAATGCCACCCTTTGGCGAGCCAAAGGCTTGCCCGAAGCGGGAAGCAACGAATGGATTGAAATCGACTTGGGCAAAACGCAACCGGTGAAACGCATTTGGACTCAATTTGAACATGCAACTTCTTTTTATCAATACCTGTATGAAACTTCTCGGGACGGCAAAACGTGGACCACATTTGCCGATCGGCGCAACAATACTCTTGCCGGAAGTCCGATGATCGACCGGGGAGACGTAAGCGCCCGGTATATTCGCCTTACTTTTACCGGAAATGAAAAGAACGGATTCATCCCGGCTGTGTGGAACATTCAAGTATTCTCGGAAGGCACCGATCCTTTCGATAACAACGATCAACTGTTTAACAAACAAGCAACGGTTCCGGCCGGGAAACGAAAAGGGATCCTGTTCGAAATCAATGCAAACAGCTACCGACAAGGAGATATATTGGGTCGCATAGAAAACAAGTTAAACAAATCGGAAGGGTTCAATGCCTATGGGATGCCCGTCACGGTAAAAGAATTCAACGGCAAAAAAGCCTTTGCATTCAACGGAGAGCAAGACTTCAAATCCGATTTCGGATTACCGGAAACCATGAACGGCAATCCTCCCTACACCATCTCGGCATGGGTAGCCTCTTCCAACCACAAAGAGAATGAATGCATTATCGACCTCAACGACTCGTGGGGAGAATTGCAGAAAATTATTTTCGGTTACGGAACAAGCCCCCGCAGCGGCATTACCATGCACCACGGCTGGTATGAAGATATGGGATTGGAAAACCTGCCCGAACCCGGAAGCTGGAACCGGATCACCGTAACATTTGACGGTTACAAAGAAAAAATATATCTTAACGGTCATTTTGTAAAAGAAAAAGATATTCTCCTCACGGTAGAAGAATGCAAGGAACTCACGCTGGGAAGAAAGTCCGACGGTCAACATCCGTTTGCAGGCTATCTGCATTCTTTGAAAGTGTATGATACCGTACTCTCCGAAGAGGAAATAGCCCAATTAAAATAGATATAGAATCGGCGTTAAAGGACAGGATTACAAGATTACAGGATTGTTTTTTCCAAAGATTAATCTCTCATTCAATCACTTTTTATTAATCCGGCAATTAATGAATCAACCGAGCGACATAGCTTTTGCAACCGAATTACGAATCGAATGCAATTACCCCGACAAGGGTAAAACATGGATAACCCCGAGTGCAACTCGGGGAGAGTATGATACCCCACCCACATCAACCCCGAAGGGGTTGAACCCGCTTCGGGGTTCTTTTTGTCAGGTCGTCCTACGGTCCCGAGTTGCACTCGGGGTTATCCACGTTAAAGTCCTTCGGGCTTTCTCCCTTTCGCGCCTTCCTTCCCTTCGAGCTTTCCCCAAGATGAAACTTACAATCCTTTAAGAAAGCCTACTTTATTTACTGTATAATAAATAATAACTTCAATAAACAACATTCATGAAAAGATTTCTTTTTATTTCCTTATTATCTACAGCATTATGTGCAGGAACAAAAGCACATACATGCGACAATCCCAATCATAACCACGGGCATGGATATCCCATCAATCCGGTACCCTTTACCTCCGTAAAAGTAACGGATGCATTTTGGGGGCAACGGCTCAAAGCCAGCCGTGAAGTTACGATTCCGTTGGCATTCGGTAAATGCGAAGAAACCGGCCGTTACGAGAATTTTGTGAAAGCGGCCCACCCAAGTGAAGAATATAAAGTGGGCGGCTTATCTTTCGATGATACCGATGTATATAAAACAATTGAAGGAGCTGCCTACCTGCTCCAAACCTATCCGGACAAAAAGTTGGAGAAATACATCGACAGCGTATTGGTTATTGTAGCTGCCGCTCAAGAACCCGACGGTTACCTGTTCACCGCCCGTACCATGAACCCCAAACACCCGCACGAATGGGCCGGTTCCAAACGTTGGGAAAAGGTCGAAGATCTAAGCCATGAATTCTATAACCTCGGACATATGGTAGAAGGAGCCATCGCTCACTATCAGGCTACCGGGAAACGCAATTTTTTGGATATAGCCATTAAATACGCCGATTGCGTATGCCGCGAAATCGGAGATAAACCGGGCCAAACCGTAGCCGTTCCCGGACACCAAATTGCAGAAATGGCATTGGCCAAGTTATATTTGGTAACAGGGGATAAGAAATACCTCGATCAAGCTAAATTTTTCCTTGACAAACGCGGATATACTACCCGTACCGACGAATACAGTCAGGCACACCAACCGGTCATCGAGCAGGATGAGGCAGTAGGACATGCGGTACGTGCAGCATATATGTATGCCGGTATGGCTGATGTAGCTGCGCTTACCGGAGATACGTCCTATATTAAAGCGATCGATAGGATTTGGGATAACATTGTTTCCAAAAAGCTCTATATTACCGGAGGAATCGGTGCCACCGGTCACGGGGAAGCATTTGGTAAGAACTATGAACTTCCCAACATGTCGGCCTACTGCGAAACTTGCGCCGCTATCGGAAATGTATACGTAAATTATCGGTTGTTTCTTTTACACGGCGAATCCAAATATTACGATGTATTGGAACGTACGTTGTACAACGGGCTGATTTCCGGCGTATCGTTGGATGGAGGCGGCTTCTTCTATCCCAATCCGTTGGAATCCATCGGACAACATCAACGTCAACCGTGGTTCGGTTGTGCTTGTTGCCCCTCCAATATAGCCCGTTTCATTCCCTCTTTACCGGGATATGTTTACGCAGTAAAAGACAATGCTGTTTACCTCAACCTCTTCATGTCCAATACTACCGATCTGAAAGTGGAAGGAAAAGAAGTATCCTTAAAACAGACGACCAACTACCCTTGGGAAGGTAATGTAAAAGTGGAAATTACCAAAGCCTCCAATAAACCGGTCAATATGATGATCCGTATACCGGGATGGGTGAAGAATGAAGTCGTTCCGAGCGATTTATACACTTATACCGACGGAAAGAGGTTAAGTTATACCATCCAAGTAAACGGTAAACCGGTAACCGGCGAATTGCAAGACGGTTATTTCGGTGTAGAACGCAAATGGAAAAAAGGAGACAAGATAGAAATCCGTTTCGATATGGAGCCTCGCACCGTAAAAGCAAATGAAAAGGTAGAAGCCGACCGCGGACGCATCTCCGTTGAACGAGGTCCGGTTGTCTACTGTGCAGAATGGCCGGACAATGATTTTGATGTATTAAGTACATTCATGAACCGGCAACCGGCATTCGAAGTCGTCAGTAAACCCGATTTACTTTACGGTACCACTCTGATCCGAACACAAGCTCAAACATTGGGTTACGATGATACGGGACGTCTCACTACCAAAGACGTACAACTCTCTCTTATCCCTTATTACGCTTGGTCACATCGAGGCTCGGGTGCCATGGCCGTATGGTTGCCCAACGAATTAAGAGCTTCCCGTCCCACCATGCCGCCTACCTTGGCGTCCGAGAGTAAAATAAATGCGTCGCATCCGGTTAAATCCATATCAGCCATCAACGACCGACTCCTTCCGAAAGATGAATTAGACACTTCGGTCCCTTATTATCATTGGTGGCCCAAAAAAGCAAGTACCGAATGGATCACTTATGAATTTGAAGAAGAAGCTACCGTAAGCCGCTCTGCCGTTTACTGGTATGACGACGGTCCGTGGGGAGGTTGTCGTGTTCCGAAAGAATGGAAAGTATATTATAAGAACGCTTCCGGCGAATGGGCTCCCGTTCCCAATCCGGACGGATACGGTGTAAAGAAAGGAGTAGCAAATGAAGTGTTCTTCGATCCGGTAACTACGAAAGCCGTAAAATTGGAAATTGTACAACCCGACGATCATTCCGCCGGATTGTTCGAATGGGAAATCAGATAAATTGTTTTGTATTATGATTTATAAAAGAATCGTTTTGGGGTTAACCATGTTCCTCTCGGGGAGCATGGTTTTCTCTCAAGGATCATTGGAAGATTACAAACGGGCGTATTCCCTCAGTCAAAAATTCAGCAGGGAAAAAGTATTCTATTCGGATGTTACTCCGCAATGGATTAAAGGTACCCATCGTTTTTGGTATGTACGAAATACTCCGGAAGGACGTGTATATGTGATAACCGATGCCGACAAAAAGACTCGGAAGGAACTCTTTGATCATCAAAAACTGGCAGACAATCTGACCCGCTTATCAGGTGATACGGTGAAAGAGAGTCGTATTTCATTGGAACGCTTATCGGTAAATCCGACTGCGGACACCCTGCGTTTCGTGTATAACAAAAGCAACCGGTGTTATGCCGTTCGTAAGAATATATTGACAAACGAAGGACCGGTACCGGCTCCCGAAAAAAGACCTCACTGGATGGTGGTCGACGACGAGAAAGGGGGAGCTCCCGTTACTTCTCCGGACGGACGTTACACCGCTTATATCAAGAACGATAATATTTTTGTTACAGAACTGTCTACCGGCAAAGAAAAGCAACTGAGTATCGACGGTACTTTAAGCAACTACTATTCGAGTTATATTCAATGGTCTCCCGATTCCAAAAAAGTCGTTTCCTGTAAAATACGTCCCATTGAGAAAAGATACGTATATTATGTGGAATCTTCCCCTTCGGATCAACTTCAACCCAAGTTGCATAAGCAGGAATATGCCAAACCGGGAGATGAATTACGCTTTAAGATCCCCTGTATTTACGAAGCGGAAACCGGGAAAGCCCTGATTCCGAGTATCGACTTATTTGACCGGCAATTTGACATCACAAACATTCGTTGGAATAAAGACAGCCGGGCCATTACTTTCGAATACAATCAACGGGGGCATCAAGTGTATCGGGTATTGGAAGTGTCGGCAGAGAATGGCCGGGTTCGTCCCCTGGTAGAGGAAACTTCCGAAACTTTCGTTAACTGGCTGCGTCAGTTCCGTCATGACCTTTCAAACGATAAAGAAATGATCCGGATGAGCGAACGGGACAATTGGAATCACCTGTATATGCATAACCGTGAAACCGGAAAAGTAATCCGTCAAATCACCCGAGGCGAATGGTATGTACGGGAAGTCGTCCGGGTAGACGAAGAAAATCAACAGATCTATTTTTCTGCCAATGGGATGGTACCCGGAGAAGATCCCTATTTAGTCCGATATTACCGCATCGATTTCAGCGGACAAAACCTCACCTGCCTCACCCCTGAAGAAGGCATGCATCAGGCGTGGTTCTCTGACGATATGCGCTATTTGGTGGATGTGTATTCCAAGGTCGATCAGGCACCGGTGGCAGTTTTGCGCGACGGTAAAGACGGAAGTATCATTATGCCCTTGGAAACAGCCGATATTTCCCGGTTGGAAGCCGAAGGGTGGAAAGCTCCCGAAGTGTTTACGGCCAAGGGACGGGACGGAAAAACGGACATATGGGGAATCATAGTGCGACCGACCCGCTTCGACCCGAACAAAAAGTATCCCGTTATCGAATACATCTATGCCGGCCCGGGAAATCAATACGTACCAAAAACATTCATAGCTTACAATCATAACATGACGGCATTGGCAGAATTGGGATTTATTGTGGTGCAATCGGATGGCATGGGGACTTCTTTCCGTTCCAAAGCCTTTGAAGAAGTTTGTTATAAGAATCTGAAAGACGCCGGTTTTCCGGATCGTAAATTATGGATCCGAGCAGCAGCCGAGAAATACCCCTATATGGATATAGATCGGGTGGGCATATTCGGAGCTTCTGCCGGAGGACAGGAAGCAATGACCGCCGTATTGTTACATCCCGAATTTTACAAAGCGGCTTATTCCGCTTGCGGGTGTCATGACAATCGTATGGACAAGATCTGGTGGAACGAACAATGGCTCGGTTATCCCGTCGATTCATCCTATATAGAAGGATCGAATGTAGAAAATGCCCGGTTGCTTACTCGTCCGTTGATGCTGGTAGTGGGAGAAATGGATGATAACGTAGACCCGGCCTCCACCATGCAGGTAGTGAATGCACTCATCAAAGCAAATAAAGATTTTGAGTTGGTGGTATTACCCGGTGTGGCCCATACAATGGGAGGTAGTTACGGAGAACACAAACGGTTTGATTTCTTTGTAAAACATCTTCTGAAAACCGATCCGCCCGCTTGGGATTTGTTGAAATAAATCCGGTTTGGGAAAAGGGTAAAGGGTTGAAAGCGAGAAAGGGTAAGGCACGAAAGCGCGAAGGGATAAAGTCTGAACCCGCTTCGGGACTCTCTTAGTCGGAGAGTCCCGGTGTTCGGGGCAATTACCAAAACATCGAGTAACCAAGCCCCGGACCCTGAGTTCATAACAACACTTCCGAATTTGACCCACCAAAGTTCATTGGCCATCGTTGCCAACCGGTTCTCTTTTTCCAAGACTTCAAATGCGCTGAATACACTTTCTTTAGCCAACCCTTTATTATGATCATATAATTCAAAGCTTGCCTTGTTTAAGAAATAACGACACATAAGATTTTCACTCCGATTGACTTCTTGCTTATCTATGGAGTTAAATAATTCTCTTGCTTT
>DAIQOU010000139.1:0-9875 GCA_036787725.1 Bacteroidales bacterium | reverse complement strand
TTATTAATAATAGCGTTTCTTCTTTATTTTTTGTCTTATTATAAAAAAAGGATTGACAGGAAAAACAGCCGCAAACAAATCCTTTTTGAAACACGTAAAGAAAAAGAGATATATCACGCCAAGATTGATTTTTTTACAAATGTAGCACATGAAGTGCGCACTCCGCTTACTCTTATTAAAGGTCCGTTAGAGTATATATTGAATAATACAACGGACGAAAAAGAGTTGCGCTCCAACTTACTTATTATGGAAAAAAATACGGATCGTTTATTGTCTTTAATCAATCAATTGTTGGATTTTCGTAAAACGGAAACGAAAGGATTCAGCTTGTCATTTACCAGAGAGAATGTTTGCGACATTCTCCATAGTGTATATGTTCGTTTTAAACCGGTGGCCGAACGAAAGAGTATCCGCGTAGATATAGAAGGAGATGATCGGCCGGTTTTTGCAGATCTGGATAAGGAAGCGCTTACCAAAATTATAAGTAATTTGTTTACTAATGCAGTTAAGTATGCAGAGAATACAATTATTGTGGAGGTGAAAGAGTTGCCGGATAATCGTTTTTCTATTCGAGTAAATAATGACGGTCCGCTTATTCCGCCGGAATTGAGAGAGAAGATATTTGAACCCTTTTTTCAAATCAATAAAGAAGAAAGAGTAAAACGTTCGGGTTCGGGTATCGGGCTGGCTTTGGTAAAATCCTTGGTCGATTTACATAAAGGAGAAGTTTTCGTGGATATAGCTGTGGAAGGTCTGAATTCGTTTGTGATTATTTTGCCGACAGACCAGGAAAATGTAATTATATTGAACGAACATCGGCCTCTTTCTGA
Organism: Bacteroidales bacterium; assembly: GCA_036787725.1. Lineage (GTDB taxonomy): Bacteria > Bacteroidota > Bacteroidia > Bacteroidales > Azobacteroidaceae > DAIQOU01. The sequence continues at coordinate 9,045 of DAIQOU010000139.1, read as the reverse complement.
TATAAGCGATCCGGAAACCGAAAAAAATATAGAACCGGAGATGAAATTATCTGAACGTAGAGAGACTATTCTGTTAGTAGAGGATAATAAAGAACTGCTTTGGTTCATTTCGGGGAAATTGGAAAGAAGTTATGGGGTTTTTAAGGCTGTCAACGGGGTCGAAGCACTTCGTATTTTGGAGAAAGAGATCGTAGACATTGTGATAAGCGATATCATGATGCCGCAAATGGATGGTTTTGAATTGTGCAAATATATTAAAGAGAGCCAGGAATACAGCCATATCCCCGTCATATTGCTTACAGCCAAAACAAATATTCAAAATAAGATTGAAGGATTGGAATTGGGGGCGGACGCCTATATAGAGAAGCCGTTCTCCTTGGAGTATTTACAGGTACGGGTGGAGAATTTACTGGATAACCGGAGGAAAATACGCAAGGCTTTTACCAATTCACCCTTGGTACATACCGGCACGATTGCCGTGAACAAAGCAGACGAACAATTTCTGACCCGGCTTACGGATATAATCTACAAAAATATGGCGAATGCGGATTTTAATGTGGATAAACTGGCCGAATATATGTTTATGAGCCGTTCCAGTTTATTACGTAAAATCAAAGGTGTCTCCGAAATATCACCGAATGATTTTATAAAACTTATGCGTTTGAAAAGAGCGGCCGAGATTTTGCAGGAAGGTGAGTATAAGGTAAATGAAGTTTGTTTTCTGGTGGGCTTTTCATCTACTTCTTATTTCTCCAAGGCATTTCAAAAACAATTCGGCGTACTTCCCAAAGACTTTGCCAAAGGAGTTAGAAATAAGGTTTGAGGATTTCTATACAGTTGTAAAATGAACGGAAAAAGCTATTTTGTGAAGAATACAAAAAGGGAGATTGACTTGGTAAAGTCATTTTTTGACGAAATATGATTTTATCCTATGGTAAATGGCAGGTATATTTGTATTATTGTCTTTGTTTTCTCCGAATATAAAACAATATCCTCGGAATGGAATGGTTTAGGTAGATAATTCTATTTGTAAATGATTAAAAATAAGAAAGAATGAAGCGATTTTATTTATTAGCCGGTTGCATCTCTCTGTTATTGTTAACGGGATGTACCGGTTCGAAGAAGAACTCCGATACAAAAACGGAAGAGAATACCACTTTTACCAATCCGGTAATTTATTCGGATGTGCCCGATGTGGATGTGGTGCGGGTAGGCAGTGATTTTTTTATGGTCAGTACTACTGCTCATATGTCACCCGGAGCTCCTATTATGCATTCGAAAGACCTTGTTAATTGGAAAATAGTAAGTTATGTATATGAAGAATTGAAAGAGAGCCCTTTCAACGATCTGGAAGGAGGGAACATCTATAGTCGAGGACAGTGGGCTGCATCGTTACGATATCATGAAGGCACTTTTTATGTGTTTTTTGGTACCGGAAACAAATCGTATATCTATACGACCCGAGATCCTTTTGGCGAGTGGGAGCGGAAGTTGGTTATTGACGAATACCTGCATGATGCTTCCATGCTGTTTGACGATGATGGAAAAATCTATTTGGCTTATGGGGCCGGTCATATCCGCATCATTGAGTTTGAAGAGGATCTGTCCGGGATTAAAAGTGGAGGACTGAATGTAGAAGTGATCGCCGGTGAGCCGAAAGGTCTGTTGGAAGGAGTTCACTTTTACAAGTTTGACAAGATGTATTATATGACGTTGATTTGGTGGCCGGAGGGAGGGATTCGCACGCAGTTGTGTTTCCGTTCCGATAAAGTGGCCGGTCCTTATGAAATGAAAGTTATTCTTTCTGATGATTTAGGGTATGCCAATCATGGAGTAGCTCAGGGCTGTTTTGTTGATACTGAAGCCGGAGAATGGTATGCTATGTTGTTTCAAGATCATGAAGCGGTAGGTCGTGTTCCGGTGTTGATGCCTTGTCGTTGGATTGACGGGTGGCCCATGTTGGGCGATGAAAGCGGGAAAGTTCCTCCCGTTATGGAAGTGCCGGTGCAGGGATATACCGATAAAACGGAATTGGTGGTCAGTGATGAGTTCGATTCAGCTCCTCCACTCGGATTGACTTGGCAATGGAATCATAATCCCGATAATTCATTGTGGTCGTTGACCGAACGGACCGGATTTCTTCGTTTAAGGACCGGGAAATTAGTAAATACTATTTTTGAAGCGCGAAATACACTTACGCAGCGTACGGAAGGTCCTCGATGCAGTGCGGCCATTGCGTTGGAAGTATCCGGAATGAAAGAGGGAGACCGGACCGGATTATCGACTTTCTGTTCGGAGCCCGGGACTATTTCCGTTATCCGGGAGAAAGGGAAAAAATATCTTATTATGACTGATCGGGAGGAGGAGCAAGCACGTGTCGAACTGACCGAAGAGCGTATTTATTTGAAAGCTGAATGTGATTTTACTACCGATGATGCTTACTTTTTTTATAGTTTGGACGATAACCGGTGGATACCGCTCGGAGGAAAATTCCACATGATATTCAGTATGAAACACTTTACAGGAAATAAGTTTGCAATTTTTAATTATGCGACCCAATCAGCCGGCGGTTACGTGGATGTAGATTTCTTCCGATACATCGGTCCGACGGCATTAATTAAGCAATAGAAAACTCGAAAGACAGCATTCTTAATTTTCCGGAGCTTAATCCGGTATAAATACCTGCAAGTATCTGTATTGCCCGGATTATCCCGGATTTGTTTATCGGGCGATTATTTCGCGACTGCGGGTGTTCCGGATCATACAGACCGTTATTTTCATTTTGCTGCAAAATGCGTTTTCGTTTTGCAGCAACTTGCAACTTTGTTTTGCAGCAATTTACTACCGGTATTTTGCAGCAAAATGAATTCGTGTTTTGCTGCAATTTAAATTCGCATTTTGCAGCAAAACGAAGTTGCCGCTTACGGCGAATCCCGAAAGTGTTTTCAAAATGCCGTTGACAAGTTATTTCGGCGCAGTTTTATTTTTTTGCTAACCGGCTTTTTTGGAGCGTCATATTATGACGGTTTGCCCCTCGGAGGGAATCGCATCCGATTTGTAACCGGAAGGAAAATATGCGGCTTTGAAGGACGGTTTCCGGTACCCGGATTTGCTAATGCTTAATTTGGGATAAAGATATGGTGAACGGAAAATAGGAATTGATGATGGATATGAAACCTCTCGACCGGCCTGTTTTCCGGGAACCTGTACTGCCGATGCTTCCCGGCGAATTTTTAAAAAGTAAGAAAAGAACTGTGTAAAGTTCATTCGGTAATTCGCCCGGGAGATGAAATGAATTAAACTGATTTTTGCTTGGAGTGGGATGTAAAATCATTTTGCAGCAAATTGATAGGAAGGTATCCAAATCGGGAATTATTTATATATTTACGCTCTGTTCGGTTAAAATGATACCGGAATAATTTTGAAAATTAATCCGGAAAATGATAAAAGAAGAGAAACTGCATTTATTAATAATATAGAATGATATGTTAACCGGTAATAATGGATAAAAATACGGATTTTATGATAAAGAAAATAAAAGCGCTGTCAGTGATTTTTTGTTTGTTCCCCTTCCTTGTGCAATCGCAACAAAAATCTTCGGTTTTAATTAAAGCCTTTCCCGATAAGGGGATTGCTTATTGGGAAACAAGCATTCTTCATTATAGAATGAAAGGACACCATTTGTTGGCGGGCGAAGCGCTTACCCGGTCCCTTTATAAAGAATTGGGCAATTGGGTACCGCATTTCTTAATTATAAATAAAGAAGGAAGTATAATAGAAAGAAATGCGCCTTCTCCGGAGCAGCCGGATGTGTTGTATGATAAATTGGTGGAATGGAATAATAAGTGACTTATTTTATCACTTGAAAAACAATGAAACATACGATCTTTCTTTTTTTGCTTTTCCCTTTTTTTCAGGTGTCAGCTCAAGATTCAGATAGTGTAATAAATAGCTTAACTTATTTCAGGCAAGCGCTGGATCGTTTTTCAAAGTATATTCCTCAAGAAAAAGTGTATTTGCATTTTGATAATACAAGTTATTATCAAGGAGATCCTATTTGGTTCCGCTGTTATGTTGTAACATCCGGATTGCACCGGGCCACAGAGTTAAGCAAGACCTTATATGTGGAGTTGTTAAATCCGGGAGGTGAGGTGATCGATAAGCGAATATTGAAGATTGAAAATGGTCGTTGTCACGGGGAGTTTACTTTGAATCGTATTCCTTTTTATTCGGGTTTTTATGAAGTGCGGGCTTATACGAAATATATGTTGAATTTTGGAGAGGACGTGATCTTTTCAAGGTTATTTCCCGTTTTTGAAAAGCCGAAAAAAGAAGGGAATTGGGAAGAAAAGAATATGCAGAAATATGGTCTCGGAAAATATCCACGTCATCGGAATAAACCTCAAAAGGAAAAGAAGGTAAATGTGAAATTCTATCCGGAAGGCGGACATTTGATTCAAGGAGTTGAGTCCCGGGTAGCATTTGAGGCAACAGATGAGTTTGGTAATCCGATAGAAATAACCGGTCATATTGTTAATCGGGAAAAAGAGAATGTTGTTCGGTTTTCTACCGGTCATGAAGGGAAAGGAGTGTTTACTTATACGCCCGGCGACGAAGAGTACAAGGGAAGGGTAGTCTATAATGATAAAACATACTCATTCGATTTACCCGGTTCTTTACCCCAAGGCTTTGTCATGAAAGTAGACAATTTGTCGCATCCGGACAGTCTCGGAATTACAGTTCAAAAAAACCGTGCTACGCCGGAGGGTATGTTGGGTTTAACGGTTATTTCCGGAGGAAAGCCGTTTTATTTCTATATTGTCGGTGTAGTTGATGACAAAGAAGTTCATTTTGTGATTGATAAGACCCGGTTGCCCGCGGGAGTTTCACAAGTCGTGTTGTTTAATCCTGCCGGAGAAATAATAGGAGATCGATTGATTTTTATTCATCCTAACGATTTATTGAATATACAATTAACAACAGAACCCGGAACGCATCAACCGTATGAACCGGTTGATCTGGAATTTATGGTAACCGATAACAAGAGAGAGCCGGTTTGTACCGAATTTTCTTTATCGGTGACAGATGTTTCCGATCAAGTAGTGTCCGGACACACCATCTTGACCAATTTGTTATTGATGTCAGAAATTAAAGGGTATGTTCGTAATCCCTCTTTCTATTTTGAATCGGACCTGTTTACTCACCGTACCGCTTTGGACCTGTTATTGATGGTGCAAGGTTGGCGTCGTTATTCTTGGAAACAAATGGCCGGCTTGGAACCGATTGAAGTAAAATATCTTCCCGAGCAGGGTATAGAGACACATGGTAGGGTCGTTTCTTTTGTAAGAAAAATTCCCAAACCAAATGTTGATGTATCTTCTTTTTTACTTCAAAGAGGCAATGAGGAAAAGAAGGGAGTTTCTTTTATGGAAACATTTGTTACCGACAGCTTGGGGAGATTCTCTTTTGTGTCGGATGTGGAGGGAAAGTGGAACATGATATTGTCGGTTACCGAAAAAGGGAAGAAAAAGGATCATCGAATTCTTTTAGACAGACTGTTTGCTCCCGCACCCCGAAGATATAAGTATACGGAAATGCAAATAAATATTATCGAAGAAGAAGAGGATTTTCCGGAAGAAGGAGTATTGGACAGCTTGAATAAAGAGTTGAAATTATTCGACGAAGCTTATGAAGATTCATTGGCCGGAATCGGTATTGAAGGAAAAGTCCACCGCCTGGAAGAAGTGACCGTTCGTGGCAAAAAAAGAAGTCGAGAGAGTGATATTTTTAATAACCGGTCCAAATCAATCGCTTATTATGATATCCGGTCCGAACTGGATGATGTAAAAGATAAAGGAGAATTTATCGGGGATGATATACATCAATTGCTGATAAATATGAATGAATATTTTTTTATTCGTCATCAGGCGGGGACCGAATACATGTTATATAAGAATAAATTACCCCTCTTTGTTGTCAATTACCAACAGACCGATCATACCGAATTGGGATACAATAAATATAAACTGGTAAGGCTTGAAGCTATTAAGTCGATTTATATCAGTGAAGATTATTCTTCCATGTATAAATATGCCGATAGCAGGATGAGTATGGAAGAGGTTCAGGATATCTATGGTTGCGCCGTATTTATAGAAACTTATCCGGAAGGGGAAATTCCGGCAGAGGCCGGTAAAGGGGTGCGTAAAACACTATTGGAGGGGTATAGTCCTGTAAAAGAATTTTACAGTCCCGATTATTCCATGCTGCCTCCGGAACCGGATTATCGGCGTACTTTATATTGGAATCCTTCCGTTGTTTCGGATGAGAAAGGGATAGCCAAAATCCGATTCTATAATAATGGCGGGACTCGAAAATTCAGTATAAATGCAGAAACCATAACACCCCGGGGAATAATCGGGGTTTATAAAAATGAATAATAAAGACACATGAAACAAAAAATCTTATTTCTTTTTATTTCTATGACTTTTCTTTCGTTTGTATCGGTTGAAAGAAAGGATATTATAACAATTTTTATGATTGGAGACTCAACCATGGCCAATAAAAGTATTCGGCATGATAATCTTGAACGCGGGTGGGGACAAATGCTTCCCGGCTATCTGACTGAAGACGTAAGGGTTGACAATCATGCAATGAACGGTCGAAGTTCACTGAGTTTTATTAATGAAGGGCGTTGGGATACAGTGGTTTCAAAGATAAAAAAAGGAGATTACGTATTTATCCAATTCGGACATAACGACGAAAAACCGGCTACGAATTTGCATACTGTTCCGGGCGGTACGTTTGATGATAACTTACGCCGTTTTGTAAATGAAACCCGGGCAAAAGGGGCCTATCCGGTATTGTTCAACTCCATTGTCCGCCGGAATTTTCCTCCCGGAGGGACTTCCGAACACCAAGGAAGTTACCTGAAAGAAGGTGATCTGTTGGTAGATACTCATGGAGAGTATTTAGTTTCTCCGCGAAGGGTGGCTAAAGAAATGAATGTTCCCTTTATTGATATGAATAAACTGACCCATGATTTAGTATCCGGTATGGGGCGAGAAGAATCCAAGAAACTTTTTATGTGGGTTCCGAAGGGTATTTACAAATTTTCTCCTCAAGGAAAAATTGATAATACCCATTTGAACATATATGGCGGCAGAGTGCTTGCCGGTATTGCTATTAGTGAAGTTGCTAAGGCAGTTCCTGCACTTGCTCCCTTTATTCGTTACTATGATTATGTTGTAGCTAAAGACGGAAGCGGTGATTTTTTTACCATTCGGGAAGCTGTCTGCGCAGCACTTGAAAAAAGCAAGGGAGGGATTGTTAATATTTTGGTTCGTCCCGGACAATATGATGAAAAAGTAAATATTTCGAATGCCGGGATTTCCATTATTAAACAAACGGGGGTTATTACCGATGATTTTGGTTTTTCTAATGGTATTTACGTCACTAACTACAAAGGCAATAAAGAATGTGCCATCAGTTATACGTATGATGATGGGCTGGAAGAACATTATACGCTTGTATTTCCGGAAATGGAAAAGCGAAATATAAAAGGTACATTTTGGATTTGGGGTAAGTGTATTGAAAACGAAAGTGAAATGCAAGGAAAACCAAGGATAACTTGGGAACAAATAAAAGAAATGGCTTCGTCAGGCCATGAAATATCCAACCACAGCTGGTCTCATAAGAATCTGACCAAGTTAACGCTTGACGAGTTAAAAATGGAAATAGAAAAGAATGACAGTGCTATTTTTGAGAAAACAGGAATTCGGTCCCGAACGTTTTGTTATCCTTTTAATGCTTTTAATGATACTGTATTGCAATTGGCTTCTAAGAACAGAGTGGCAACTCGTACCCGGCAATATGCATTGGGTACCCAATCTACTCCCAACAATCTGGAACAATGGGTGAATGATCTGCTTTTGGCGGGAGCTTGGGGAGTAGCCATGATTCATGGAATCAGTTATGGTTATGATGCTTTTACTTCTTCCGGAATTTTATGGGAACATTTTGATAAAGTAGAGGCCCGTCGGGATAAAATATGGGTAGGAACATTCAAAGAAGTCGCTTCTTATATTGAGGAAAGGAATAGTGTTCGATTGGATTTCAGAGAAGAAGGAAACCGGGTCTTTATCAAGCCTACACTTTCAAGGGATAAAGAAATTTTTAATCAACCGTTAACGATGGCAGTGGATAAGCCGGAAGTAAAAAAACTGAGTGTCAGACAAAATGATAAGGAGATTGCGGTGGAGTTTGTCGATAATAAAGCCTTGTTTGATTTTGATCCGTTTGGAGGAGTAATTACCATTGATTTTAATTAACCTGCCACTGATAATACGGATTAAAAATGAAAATGTCGGACAAACTTCTTTTGTTTGTCCGACACATTTAAAGTGCTATTATTATCTTACATCCTTTAATAAAGATTGTAATTCTTTACGAGCGAAAAAGATCCTGCTCTTCACGGTTCCCAAAGGCAGATTCATTTTTTCGGCGATTTCATTGTATTTATATCCTGCTAAGAATAAAGAAAACGGAATCTTTAATTCAGCTTCTAATGAATTGACAGCTTTTGTTATTTCTTTTAAGGTAAATGCTCCCTCCGGTGTGTCAAGACCCGAATCTTGAGAAAGGTTCAAATGATACAGGTCTTCGGTTTGATCGACGAATGTTTGATTTCGAACAATTTTTCTGTAATTATTAATAAAAATATTTCTCATTATAGTAAGTACCCAACCTTTGAAATTGGTGTTGGCCACATACTTATCTTCGTTGTCTAACGCCTTGACTGTTGTGTCTTGTAATAAATCCCGTGCATCTTCTTTATTGGCAGTCAGCATCATGGCAAAATTGAACATGTTTTCCTGTATGCCTAAAATCTTCTTCTGAAATTGTACTGTATTCATAATAACACCTTTTATAAAATCTTTTTTACTTTCTACGAAGTTAAATTTATAATAACTTATAAATAGTTATTGTTTCCTTGTCGTTTTATGATGCAAATATATTTGTAATTTTGTATTTTAACAACAAATTCAG
>DAIQOU010000659.1:0-2702 GCA_036787725.1 Bacteroidales bacterium | reverse complement strand
TTTCTTCTGCTTTTCACTGCCGGAATTAATATTATAACGAGCTATTTTGTTGCCTATGGAGATCAAACCAAGCGGAAACTGACAGCAACCATCGGAGTTGTAAGCAATTTATTAATATTAATTTTCTTTAAGTACGGTCCTCTGATTTCCGATTTGTTTTTCAGCCCCACCGATTCGGTAGGAGAATTTCTGCTGCGAATTCCGTTACCCGTAGGAATTTCCTTCTTCACATTTCAGGGAATCAGCTTAATGGTAGATACCTATAAAGAAAATTACTACAAAAGTAAGGATTTGATTCCCAAATCATTTGGTATGCATACCAAAAATACGTTGTTCTTTATGATCTTCTTCCCGCAGTTGGTTGCCGGTCCGGTAGTAAAAGCGCATGACTTTTTACCTCAAATCAGAGTAAAACGCTTCAAAGACATAGCATGGCTCGAGGTGTTTAAACATCTCACTGTAGGATATTTTCTTAAAATGGTAATTGCCGATAATCTAAAAGACTTTACCTATTGGATTATGTATCCCTATTTTCTGGAACAGACCGGAATCGACCTGATTGCCTTGTTGGTAGGGTATACTTGTCAATTATTTGCAGATTTTGCAGGTTATTCTCTCATTGCCATAGGACTGGCCAAGCTATTCGGATATCGGCTAAAGAAGAATTTTAATTTCCCTTTTATATCAGCCTCTTTCAAAGAACTTTGGAAAAGGTGGCATATTTCATTGTCTTCATTTCTGCAAGAATACTTATATATCCCGTTGGGAGGAAGTCGTAAAGGAAAAGTTCGAACCTATTTTAATCTGTTTATAACCATGGCATTGGGAGGATTATGGCACGGAGCGGGTTTAAATTTCATTGCATGGGGAGTCTATAACGGACTCTTATTAATGATCGAACGCATGATTGAAGATAAAATCAAGATTAAACAAACCGGCGTTATTATATTCTTCAGAAGAATAATGGTATTTTCGCTATATGCTCTCAGTTTTACGACTTTTACACTGAGTAAGCTTTCTCATATCATCGAATATATAAAAATAATGTTCACCGGCTGGTCCCTTTCTTTTGACCGGCAATTATGCATTAATATATTAATCTATTGTATTCCCGTATTTGTCTATCATACCCTTTACCTCTTAAAAGACAAAAAAGCATTCGGCATGATAAGAAGGCACGAATACATTGCTTATGGTTTATTATTATTCTTTATATTAACAAACAGCGGTTCGCCCGGAGCTTTTATTTACTTTCAATTTTAATCTTATATGATAAAGAAATCTTTCATCACGGGACTTATTATTCTTATTGCTTACACTGTTTTCGTGGAACTGAATCCGGAGATCAATTTCCATCCGCATCTATGGCAAGGAAATCTCGTTAAGGCGCAACAATTCATATATGATGATAAAGAAACAGCTTCCGGAGAGAATATAATAGTAGGCTCTTCCCTTGCCGCTCGTATCGAGATGGACAGTATCCCGGGCTTTTACAATTTAGCATTTCCGGGCTTAACTGCCTACGATGGTCTAAAAATACTCCAAAACACCAACATTTCTCCTAAAAGTATTTATATTGAAGCCAATGGAATGTTGAAACAGGAAAACAAAAATTTTATAAACTCGTTATTCCATCCGATCTTTTTCTATTCGGCAAAATACATTCCACCCATGCGAACCCGAAAACAACCGGTAGGAGTCTTTATCGAGTATCTCCGTCATCTTTCAGACTTTCAAGCAGGAGGTAATGATAAACCGACAGAAGCAAAAACATTCGATTTGCTTTTTCAAGAACAAGAAAAAGAATACTCATGGTACCCTAATGATAATCAAATAAATACAAAAGCCGATTTATTGGCCGAATATGTCACCTATTTTGAAAGCCGAGGGGTTAAAATTTACTTTTTTGAAATGCCGATCAACTATCAATTGGCCACCTATCCCTATGCCGTTGCCGTAAGGAAAAGTATCCGGGAAAAATTCCCTCCCGAACAATATTGCTATATGGCATCGGACACTTCAAAATACCATACAACCGATGGGATTCATTTGAATAAACAGGAAGCTGCAAGGTATACTCATTTCTTCAAGACTCATTTGCCAAAGGCAAACGACGAGTGAGTAATAACGAAAAGAACTTATACAATATAATTCTTATAATGTCAAGATCGATTCGGGTCCCATATTAAACAACAGATCGATGATACTCAGGTTGGGAATGAAGCCGCTTTTACGTTCGAATACTTGATAATAAGGTTTCAACATTACCGGATCGGCCGGTTTCTTCGGATGAATATGCTCCCGATAATCTGTTTCTTCGGCAGAAAAGTTCATCTTATATTCCGTGGTATAAGATACGGGAGTTTCAATATCGATCAATCCGCAAATCACTTCCCGCAACGACTCGTTAAAATCAAACAGAAATTCTTGCTTCTTTTCATAAAACGGACGAAAATCATCCTCGTAATATTCAAAGAATGGAGAAGAATTATAAGCCGAAACAATGGCATTCCAATGCAAGTGGCGCCAATTTCCATGTTCGGATATACGAATGTCCTTGGTGGGGCACTTAAGAGTGGCCGGCTTTTCTATCGGAATACTGAGAATTTGAGGACCGTTAGCAGCCGCAATAATACATCGATTGCGGTAAGTTTGCTTTATATAGTTGCAATTCTTTTCAATCACAACGAACGAAGAATGCA
>DAIQOU010000138.1:0-9920 GCA_036787725.1 Bacteroidales bacterium | reverse complement strand
TAATTCTTGATTGGCTTGGGTTTTGGCTTCTTGAAAACTTTTTTTATCTGCTGTAACCAATTTAATAACGCGCTCCGTTTCCAACCGGGTCAAGATATTAATATTAACCTGTTCTCTTTCTTTTAGGCTTGTAATGGCTTCTATAGTGACCGGTTCGGAAGAGAATGAACCGTTCATTTCATTAAAACAGGATCCGGTTACGGAGAGTTTAATATATTCGGATTCCAACTCTAATGAAGAAAATTCAAAATAGCCCAGGTGATCGGTAGTGGTCGAGAATTTGCGTCCGGTTTCTTTCAACTGCCCGTCCAATTCAAATAGCGTTACTTGCGAACCGGCTGCATAAGGTCCTTTTTGAGCATAACCGCTCAGTTTTTCTTTTTTTATGGGCTGAGGAACTTCGGGTTCATTGCTATCGCTGCAACTCCAATAAAGCAAAGCGATTAAAAGAAAATATAAACAATTTTTCATCCGTTAATATATTAAATGATTGAATAAGAGTACAAGTATAAGTATATTTTTGAAAAAATGAAAAAATAATTTCAACTGCGCAAAAAAACTGCGTTTCCCCGGTTGAATCTTTGTCATGTCAAACAAAAAAAGAGTGTCGCAAGATGAAATTTAATTTTAAAACGAAAGGAAAAAATAAGGGGATGAATTATGAGGGCGAAGAAACTTATCGCTTGTCCCCGGAATGGCAATTGTATGTTGCTGCCGTTACTTCTTCGTTGAGCGACCAATTTTATGAGGATGCTTCAACGAGAGTAAAAACGATTCGGAAGCTCATCGCCGTATGCGATCCCGGTTTTGTGGCCCGGTTGGCTGTTTATACTCGTACCGAGATGAATTTGCGGTCTGTGCCGTTGGTGTTGTGTGTAGAGTTAGCCAAGGTGCATCGTGGAGATTCCTTAGTCAGTAAAATGGTGTCGAGGGTAGTACAACGAGCCGACGAGATTCCGGAATTATTGGCTTATTATCAGTTGGCGAATGAGCGCAAGGATACCAAGAAATTAAATCGGTTGTCAAAGCAGCTTCAGAACGGATTACAGCAGACTTTTAATCGTTTTGATGAATACGGATTTGCTAAGTACAACCGCGATGGCGAGGTAAAACTTCGGGATGCATTATTTTTGGTTCATCCGAAGGCGAAAGATGAGGCTCAACAGCAGTTGTTTAATAAAATCGTAAATGATACCTTATCGGTGCCTTATACGTGGGAAACGGAACTTTCCGCTCTCGGACAAAAGAGTTATAAGGATGAAAAGACAAAGAGAGCAGCTTTCCGGATGAAGTGGGAAGAGTTGATCGATAGCGGGAAAGTAGGATATATGGCATTGATGCGTAACTTGCGAAATATATTGGAAGCCGAGGTATCGCAACACCACATTATACAGGTTTGCAATGTGTTGTCCGATCCGGAAAAAGTGCGCCGTTCCAAACAATTACCGTTCCGATTTTTAGCTGCTTATCGGGAATTGTCGAAAGTAAAATCAGGCAGTACAAGCCAACTGATGGAGGCTTTGGAAAAGGCGGTTGCCGTTTCTGCCGAAAATATAAAAGGGTTTAACCGGGAGACCAAGGTGGTGATTGCATGTGATGTGTCGGGTTCGATGCAGCGTCCCATATCTCCTAAAAGTAAGATTTTGTCTTATGATATCGGTTTGATGTTGGCGATGTTGTTGAAGTCTCGTTGTAAGAATGCCGTTACCGGTATGTTTGGGGATCGATGGAAAATAATCAATGTGCCTACCCGGGGAATCTTATCCAATGTGGACACCTTCTACCGTCGTGAAGGGGAAGTCGGATATTCTACCAATGGTTATTTGGTTATAAAAGACTTGCTGGATCGGAAAGAACGGGTGGATAAGATCATGATGTTTACGGATTGTCAGTTGTGGAACAGTCGAAACAATAAAAAGATGGTGGACGTATGGAATTCATATAAGAAAATTTCTCCGGCTTCCAAGTTGTATTTATTTGATTTGGCCGGGTATGGAACTGTACCGTTGGATATTACGCGGGAAGATGTGTATCTGATTGCCGGTTGGTCGGACAAAGTATTTGATATAATGTCGGCTATCGATCAAGGCGGAAATGCATTGGTAGAGATTCGGAAAATAGAATTGTGAGTTAAACATATTTACAGGGAGAAATACCCGGACCGACATAGGTTTTCCCGCCGGGTACCTTCCCGGTAAAGCGAAGGAAAAAACGAAAAGATTGTCCGAACGAAACGCAGGGCAGTGAGTTTCTTTTCGTTTCCGGAGCGTGCCGTCGGAAGGTCGGTGGAAAATCAAGTCTTAAAAAGTGCGTTTAAGCGAGGGCTGCGGGCAAGTTCTGCTTGTACATAGCCGAGCGTAGCACTTTCAACGGAGTTAGTTTTTGTTCCTTTTGTATCAAGACAAAAGGAAGTAGAATGATAAACTATAAAACAAGTGCCGTAAAACAGAGTTACTTCGTATTTAGGGATACTCGGGTTGCCGGTTCGAATCCGGCCATCCTTCGGGATGTAGCTCAAACGGATAGAGCAGATTGTTCTCTGTTTGCTTGTCGCCTTGTTTAAATTAAAAATGAGAAATAAGAAACCGGAAATACCGGCATGTCGCATTGATATTTCTAATTTCCGGCTTCTGTTTTCCGGTTTTATAATTATGCCTCTGTAGCTTAAAAGGAAAAGCCTGCGGAAAAAGGTTGATCGTACCGTAGAGTGTACGGATATCCCCGTTCCGGCTGCGCGCTGTTGCGGGTAGACTTTGCAGAAGCACCGAAAGCATTCGGTTGTAAGTAGGGAAGCGCATTTAGAGCCGTACTGCTCCGAAAGGAGAATGTGAGTTCGAATCTCACCGGAGGTACCATGTAAGTTCTTTGAAAGAATATAAATACAAAGCAAGTGCCGTAGAATAGAGTTACTTCGCACTTTTAATGCCCGGGTCGCGGGTTCGAGTCCCGTCGCTTCCACCGTTGAAATTTTCTTACGGGAGCGTAGCTCAGCAGGTAGAGCAGGATTATAGTCTCTTTTCGCTTGTAGCCTTGCTTTTTAATATTTAGACGGAATGTCGTAGAAAAGGGATACTTCGGCTCCAAACCGGGGGAGGAATAGTGCGGTCGTAAAATCGACGAGACTATCCGGTTCGATTCCGGCAATGCCATGCCCCCTTTCTCTTTTCGCTTGTTACTTCTGTCTTTATTATAAGCAGTACTTACCGTCCTGTTATCTTATTGCTTCTTTGAGAATGATCGTCCAACCTACGGCATCTTCTCTAACATGTACGTACAATTGCTTATAGAATAAGTCTTCAAGCAGTTCGTTTGTTTCTTTGTCGTAAATTTGAAGTTGTCCGAAATCCGAGGATATCATTTTTTTGTCTATATTATGTACAATCTTTTGTGATTGCACTTTAAGGTACTTATCGCTATGGTTTACAAATACAATGGCTTTATTTAAATGCCGCTCGTTTCCGACCGGGGTATCGGATTCTGCTGTTTCGAAAAGATAATCAAAATCATTGAAAACCGGAGCTGGATGTATTTTATTGGCTTTCAAAATAGGGCCCCACTTACTCGGACTGTACAGACGAATGGTATAATCCAACAATTCCGGTCCTCCGTGTTTACCGTGTCCGGGAATGACCAATTGAGCCGTGCCGTATTTTTCTTTTACTTTCCGGACGGTGTTGGACCATTCTTTTAAGTTGGCATCCCCGATATTTCCGTACCAACTTCCCAATTCCCGGATTTCATTTCCTCCGAAAAGGATTTGGTCTTTGGGTATCCAGACCACAATACCATCCTCGGTATGAGCCGGGCCGAGAAAGTTCCCGATTATTTTTTCTTTTCCTACGGTCAATTCGAGGAGGGGATCAAAACCGAATTCGGGTATCGACAGGCCTTTCTTTTTTGCAATCGTGCGTGTGAGTTCGTACGAATATGTTTTTATTCCGGATTGTTTTACGGCAGCAATTCCTCCCATGGCATCGGGATGCCACCTGTCTATAATACAACCGATAACAGTGGCATTCAAGTCCTTTCGGATATAATCGATAAGATGTTGAGTTTCTTTTTCGGATTCCGGAGTTGAAATGAGGACAGCTTCTCCTCCGTCAATAAATAGGATGCCGTTATTATTTTCTCCGGTATGGAGGTAAGTGTTTGAGCTTAATTTTATGAGTGCCAATTTGTTTGAAATCTTTATCTCTTGTGCGAAAGAAGTCGGAAATCCTATGTACGGGAACAGGATCAGCAATAAAATTTTTGTCTGCATGGTGCCGAAATTAAATATTCAAAAATACGGTTGATTTTTGAATCCCGAAAGAAAATTCCGGGATATTTTATGAAAAATAAGATTCGTTCCGCCCTCTTTCTTCTCGGTAAGCAGGAATATCGGTTTAGTATGCCTTTGGGAAGTTCTCCCGAAGACACGAATTGTTCTTTCCGGTATATTTATTTATTCGTCCCGTCGCGAGCAGACGAAAGGTACTACGCCACCGGACGAAAGATACTACGCCGGCGGACGAAAAGTACTACGCCGGCGGACGAATAATTTTTCACAACAACCGAACTAATTCATCGTAGTCCGGGTAATTGTTCTTTACATCTCTCAGCATAATAATTTTAAAGATAAACGATAGGAACAAGCCGACCTGCCGGTACAAAACTTCCGACAACTTGATTCTACAGATGGGGAAGCAGACTAACCTTTTGTTTAATATGGTTTATTTCAATGTGTTTTCATGAAATGTTGGCGGATAGGGAAGTAAAATATAAAATGAAAAAAAGCATCCGGAATCGGGTTATATCTTGTAACGGAAAAATAGATATTGTAACTTTACCCGGTAAGGATACGGAAACAACGATTGAACCGAAAACAGAAAATATATAATATGATAAACCTGCAAATTGTTGACGATCATAAGTTGCTGGTGGAAAGCCTGAGCAAACTGATTAAAGAATCGGGTATCGCCCAAATTTCGAGAGCATATTACGATTTGAAATCTTGTCGCACGGGATTGGCAAAAGCGCTTCCGGACGTATTACTCCTTGATATTGCATTACCGGACGGAGACGGGGTGGATTTTTGTGCTGAAATAAAAAAGGACTATCCCGAATTGAAAATTATTATGCTGACTACTTATAAAGAGTTCAGTATTGCCCGAAGGGCCTTACATAATGGTGCCAACGGCTACATTTTAAAAAATGCCGAAAGCGAAGAGATGTTGACCGGTATTGAAACAGTGGTTGGGGGAGAACAATTTCTCTGTGAAGAAATGGACCTCCTGTTGAGAGAAAAAAGAAGCGAAGAAGTGGTCTGGCTTGCTAATCGTGAGAAGGAAATACTGAAATATATTGCTGACGGCTATACTACAAAGGAGATTGCCGAAATGATTTTTCGGGATGTGGAAACCGTACGAACTCATCGGAGAAACCTTCTTATTAAACTGGACGCCAAAAATACAGCCGTTATGGTAAAAAAGGGATATGAAATGAAACTGATCTGGTGAAAACCGGCCGGAACGAAACAATGGAAAATAACGTATAAAAGTCTATGCACCGGTATGTTCTGATTCTTTTTTCCGGTAAGCAGAAGGAGATATTCCCATAATTTTGGTAAATAAGCGGGAGAAATAGGCCGGTTCTTCAAACCCGAGTTTGGCAGAAATCTCGTTTAGTTTTAAGTTCGTTAATGCGATGTATTGACATGCTTTCCGGATTTTCAGTTGGAGGAAATAATGCATGGGAGCTATGCCGGTTTCTTTTTGAAATAACATGGAAAAGTGAGAGGAAGAATAACGGAAATAGGAAGCCAATTGCCGGAGTGTGAGATTTTGTTCCAAGTTTTCCTGCATATAGTGAATCACCTTGGAGGAGAAAGAATATTTTTTGCGGTCCGGTAATTGCGTATGACGATAGGGTTCCGGCCAAATAAAAGAAGCTAAGAACGGATAAAGACACATCGAACAATAGATCATATATTCTCTTATATATCCCATGGAAAAACCGGTGTAAATTTCTTCAAAAAGCCGGATTCGATCTTGTATACGGGAATGTTCCCCGGGAAGAATGTTTCCGGGAAAGGGAGAAGCCGGTAAAAAATCTGCGGATAACCTTCCTTGAAAATGAAGCCAGTAAATAGTCCAGGGATCGGTTTCATCGGCCCCGAAAGAATAAGGTACATGAGGAGGAATAAGGATGTATCGGTTTTTTTGTATGGTATATTCTTTGTCATAAATCCGGTACCGGCCTTTCCCCTTGACACAATAGATCAACATGGCATAAGGACAACCTTCTTCTTTTCGGACATAGTGATGTTTTACTTTTGGAAAAAAACCGATTTTACGAACATACAAGTTTCCGATTAAAGGATCTTTACTGTATTTTTCCAAGAGTTCCGGCGGAAGGGAAATAAATCGTTCTCCTCTGAATCCTTCTTTCATTTTCCGGGAAGCTGAATTATAATAAACAAATATACAAGTAAGCTCGCAGACTGTATTTATATTTAACATGTTTTTCCTTAAAAACAGAAGATAGTATAAGTTAATCATAATAATTGCTCTGCCTTTATAAAGCTTAAGTGCTTATTTTTGTATGGATTATATAAACAGATAAAAGAAAATTCAACAAAATGAGAAAAAGTAATTATGATAAAAAACCGGCTACTTATATAGAGGGAACGCTTTGGAAAGGGTGGGATGCAATCGGCCGTAAATTGAGAGACGAATATGAAGCGAGCGGAAAACTTCGGTATGTTTGTATGGTGGAATGTTATCAGGGTGTGTATTATTCCGAACTGTTGGAACAATTACAAAATATGAATCCTGATCTGTCGGTGGATACACGTGACCTTTTTAAATCGTCTTCGGAGATTCGCCGGATGACTGATGCTTTTATGACCGGAGATCGCCTGTTTGGAAGACGGACTTCTTTTTCCATGTCGGATTTTTTGGATGAAGAAAAAGCGGAAAAAATCAAAAGCCGAATCCGACAACAATCCGGTTTGATTCTTATTGTAGGATGCGGCGCGACAGAAATTGCTCCGGAAGCTGATGTATTAATATATGCGGATATGGCGCGGTGGGAAATTCAGCAACGTTTTCGCCGGAAAGAAATAACCGGGTTGGGAGTGGATAATAGGGAGGACGAACCTTCGGTGCATTATAAACGGGGCTACTTTATGGACTGGATTGTATGCGATAAACTGAAAAAAATATGGTTGCCCAAAGCGGATTATTGGTTGGATACGCATCAACGCGAAATGCCGAAGATGATTACGGGAGAAACATTTTTATCCGGATTGGAAAAAACGGCTTATAAACCTTTTCGGGTGGTGCCTTTCTTTGATCCGGCGCCTTGGGGAGGCCAATGGATGAAGGAAGTTTGTGACTTAGATCGGGAAAAAGATAATTTCGGTTGGTGTTTCGATTGTGTGCCGGAAGAGAACAGTCTTTATCTCAATGTATCCGGAGAATTGTTTGAAATCCCGGCCAATGATTTGGTATTTTATAAAACTGCAGCTTTGTTGGGTGCTCCGGTGGAAGCTCGTTTTGGACAAGATTTTCCCATTCGATTTGATTTCCTGGATACGATGGGAGGAGGAAATTTGAGTTTGCAGGTGCATCCCACTACACAATATATACGCGATGCTTTCGGTATTTATTATACTCAGGACGAGAGTTATTATATACTGGATGCCGGGGAAGAGGCTACTGTTTATTTGGGACTGAAAACGGGAATCGATACAAAGGAAATGGTTGCCCGGTTGTATAAGGCGCAAGAGACGGGAGAACCGTTTCCGACGGAGAAGTATGTAAATAAGTGGCCGGCTAAAAAGCACGATCATTTTCTGATCCCGGCAGGAACGGTACATTGTTCGGGTAAAAATGCCATGGTATTGGAAATAAGCTCGACACCCAGTATCTTTACATTTAAATTATGGGATTGGGGGCGACTCGGCTTGGACGGCAGACCTCGTCCGATTAATATTGCTCACGGCTCCCGGGTAATCTGCCGCGAGAGAGATACGGACTATACTGCCCGCCGGTTGATTAATCAAGTGGAAACGGTGGCGGAAGGAGAAGGATGGCGGGAAGAACGTACCGGATTGCATGAGAATGAGTTTATCGAAACACGCCGACATTGGTTTGATAGCGAAGTGCGACATCATACAGGTGGAAGCGTGAATGTGTTGAATGTAATTGAGGGAGATGAATTGGTAGTCAAAAGCCCGACTCATGCTTTTGATGCTTTTGTGGTTCATTATGCGGAAACCTTTATTGTGCCGGCTTCGGTAGGGGAGTATACCATCAGTCCTATCAATTCTTCCTTGGGAAAATGTTGCGGAACAATAAAAGCGTATATACGATTTAAGGAATAGATATTATGTATAGAAATGATCCTCGTATCGTAATGACATTGGATGCCGGCGGTACCAATTTGGTATTTAACGCCATAAGGGGAGGGACAGAAATCGTTTCTCCCATCGTACTTCCGACCGAGGCCAATGACTTGGACCGGTGTTTGGGAAACCTGGTAGAAGGTTTTGATCGGGTCCGTAGTGCTTTACCGGAAGCTCCTTCTGCTATTAGTTTTGCCTTCCCGGGACCGGCGGATTATCACACCGGTATTATTGGTGACCTGCCCAATCTTCCGGCTTTTCGTGGGGGAGTGGCTTTGGGCCCTTTGTTGGAAGAGCATTTCGGAATTCCGGTTTTTATTAATAATGACGGTAATTTGTTTGCTTACGGAGAAGCTCTTACCGGGGTGTTGCCGGAGATAAATGCACGATTGAAAGCATTGGGAAGTATCCGACAGTATAAGAATTTGTTGGGAGTCACATTGGGTACCGGTTTTGGAGCCGGAGTAGTGATCGACGGCCGGCTTTTAATGGGAGATAATGCCACCGGCGGAGATATCTGGTGTTTGCCCAATAAAAAATATCCTCACTGCATTGTAGAAGACAGTGTCAGTATCCGGGCAGTACGGCGTGTGTATGCCGAACTTTCCGGAGATAAATTTTCCCGGTCTCCTAAAGATATTTTCGAGATAGCGGAAGGGATAAAGGTCGGGGATCGGGAGGCGGCCGTTCGTTCTTTTGCCGAGTTGGGAGAAATGGCGGGAGATGCCTTAAGTACAGCCATCACCCTTATTGACGGGATTATTGTGATAGGAGGAGGATTGTCCGGTGCGGCTAAATATATTCTTCCTTCTTTGCTGAAAGAGATGAATGGTTCTATCGGCATGATGAACGGTGCACGTGTCGGACGTATTCAGATGAAAGCATATAACTTGGAGGAAGAGGATTCGTTTCTCCAATTTGCAACGGGTAATAAAGTGAGTATCGGGATTCCCGGCACAGCTCGGAAAGTAAATTATGATCCGCTAAAAAGAATAGGTATTATCGTAAGTAAACAAGGAACCGGTCGTTCGGTGGCATTGGGCGCTTATGCATATGCCTTAAATCATTTATAAATACGGGCGAAATAAGTTGCAGATACGAAGCCGGATGAATATTCAAGTCAAAAAAGCAATTGATTCAATTGTAAATATATTATTATGAAATGAACATGAAATTTATTTAATCCGGCTTTCGCCAAGGGCGATGCTCAACTAATTTCATTGAGAGTTCCAAACGACCATAATTTTAAAAATAAAAAATAACGTATGAAAATCAGGAATTTTTTTATGTTGGTTATGATACCGGTTTCATTCTCCTTGCCGGCTCAACAAAAACTTCAGGCTCCTCTCCGGGTGGAGGCTTCTCAATTACCGGCTTTGTATAAATCTTCCGAAGGTTTAATTCAAAAAATACAACTGGAGGTGGAGTATACAGGGAAGTCTACGGGGATTTCGTTGGAGTTGAATGGAAAAACCCGGAAAGAAAAATTAGAAACCGGAAAAAACAGTTTTCTGATGGATATTCCGGCGGT
>DAIQOU010000137.1:0-9963 GCA_036787725.1 Bacteroidales bacterium | reverse complement strand
TAACTTTGAAAATAGTTGCCTGTTTCTGTTAATCTTTTTATGACGGAATACTTAACTAAATATGCCGATACCATCATTTATTCTTTTCACCGCATATTATTAATATTTCCGATGCGAAAAATTATTCGTCGGAAAGCGGAGTTTCTTTCGTCGGCAAGGCGTCCGACAAATGTCGGAAGTATGTCCGACAAATAGCGGACGCCTTGCCGACGAATAAATAATTGCATTGGAAAAACTTATTTTAAGGCATGTCGGAATTAATCGGTTGGGATGGATGAGTTAATTTTCGGAAAATGTATTCCTCGTATACTATTTTTGATTTCGGATTATTTATATACGTCATAACTTAACATAAACTTCGGAGTGAAAAGCGGATTTAGGCTTGCCGTCGTGTGAAACTTTATGTAAGACATCGTATAGACACAATGGTTTTTATGCGATTTAGCTATGGACGATTGTCCATTCTCGACTATCGCGGAAGGACAATTGCTTTTTTGAATTCTTCACTTTGTCCAAGGGAATCTCTGCCTTCTCTCCTTCCTATTATCCGGATCTGTGACCCGATAAAAAACACAACTAATTGCAAATACGGCTGAACGGGGAAAATAATTATCACAAATGGTTTGTTGTTTAAAAAATGTTTTATTTATTTGCATTCGGTATTGAGTATTCACCCTTAAATATATAGAAAGGGTACAATTATGTTAGTCAGAAAATAACACACACAGGAATTAAGTTGGGTTATCCGGATGATAAGCCTTTGCAATCGGTATGTAAACCAAACTATCGCAAATTGATTAATTCCACCTTTATCACAAACATTTTATTCATGCTGATACATGAACAGTAAGGGATATGCTATATCCTATTGTCGTATGTATTATTAAAAACCGGTATCATGAGCATTTCAGCCAATGAACCAAGTGCTCCTATGCAAAAAAAGCTGCCTGCCAAATGTTTGATTATGAAACAGAATGCATGGAATATGACACAAGTCCATGCAAACAGAATAAAGCAATTATTCCGGCACAATCAGCTGTTGCATGGCAATCCTGTAACCATACGGGAATCGCAAAGTAAATAATCAATAAAAAAAGAAACAAATGAATAAATTAAGATTAGCTCACGAGATGCCCAAATGCATCAGTGAATGGGGTTGGAAATTTCATCATATCGGAATACCCACCCATGAACAGAAACCGGGCGAAGAATATCTTCCCCACCTGAAAATTCATGTGACCGGATTTCCGGAAAGTCCGTTCGGCATCGAATGGATGAGATATGACAAAGATTGTCCGATATCAGATATAATAAAATCAATTCCTCATATTGCGTTTGAAGTGGATGATATTGATAAGGAATTTGCCGAACATAATTTTGAAATTATTTCTGAACCGGGTATCCCCTCTGATGGGGTTAGGGCAGCCATGATTTTGTACAATGGCGCACCGGTTGAACTGATAGAATTTGAAAAAAATCGCAGTAAATAACCACTTTTAAAATCGCTTAAAATTAGGTACTCAATGAACTGCCGGATAGTGTATATCCGGTAGTTCTCTCGCTACAAAACAAACAGCTTTGTTAGTTGCAGGTTATGCTTGCGGGAACACATGAAGTGAAGAGAGACTGTGCCTCCAACCTGACGAATGGTAAAAAGATAATATTTATGACTATGAATTTACTGCGGGAGCTTTTCCATCCTTTCTTTTTCTAGTACATATATGTGTATAACAGATGATTTTGACATCAAGTACGTTCTTCATATCCATTTTTTTCATTCAGGTATTCCTGCAATTTCTCCACAAATTTTCCTACATGGATACCGTCTGCCAGTGCATGATGGACCTGAACAGAAAAAGGTAACAGTATTTTATTCCCGACCTGATAATACTTTCCCCATGATATTCTGGGAACAGCATCATTTTTGTTTAATGAAATGGTATGGGAAATATGTGTGAAAGCTATCCACGGAATGCAGGTGATGTAAATCAAATCGTCTCTTCCAACCAATTTTAGAGGATCGAAATAAGTCTTTTGGTTTTTATTTTCGATTTTTGCGGCTTTCACAAATTGACAAAGGTCATCCGTAAAGTCTACGGTAATCATTTTAAACAGATCGTCTGAAATATTCTCGTCCATGTCTGTAAAGGAGGGATGAATCCGGTCATGCAGCACTACTTTTCCCTCTCTTATCCGATACTTAAAATTCTCCGATTTATTCGCTATCTTAGTAACAGCATATATCATCGAATAATAGAAAGATAATTTTTCCTTTTTGCAGAAAGACACAAAATGTGTCACATCCAGATCCATACAAATATTATACTGCGGATAATCCATACGGTAAAAGAATTCAAAATGATCTTTTCTCTTCCAATTATCCATGTTGATTTGTTTCATGTTTTTTTATTAAAAATTTAATTGTGTTATATTGATGAGCTCGCTTTCTGCAAGATCCCTCTCTCCTCCTTATCGCGATAAAAAGGAACAAATATATAAATTCTTTTTTGCCATTCAATAGTCGTATGAATTTGAAAGGTCTATAGGATATGTGATTGTTTTTCCATTATGATTTATCACATCGCTTATCAATAATGTCATACTTAAAAAACTGCTTTGCGACATAACCTGATAAGGAAGTATATTGTCCTATAATTTAATTAAACCACAATACCATGTTAACACCTCTGTAATTTGGCAGAAATACATTTGCACTGTAAATTTTATAAAATATATAGAAAATGAAAAAGAAGATTTTTATCGCAGTGTCCATAATTCTATCTTTTATTTGTTTTTCTCCTAAAATGCAAGCCAAGGGAAAAGAAGAAAATAAAAGTAAAGGATCGAAACGTATTCTTATTATGGGATTACATAATAATGTAAAGTCAAATCATTATTATGATGATTGGATTGCCGAAGAAACCGGATTAAATGCAGATAGTATTGATTATAGTTATAATGGCATCATCGCCGATAATATAACCGAATCAGTAAAAAAAGGAGACTTTACATTTATTTATCTTGATAATGATGATTTATATTCGGATATAATAAATCATATAAAGGTGGAAGGAGAAGAGGAAAAATGTAAGTCTGATTTAACAGCAATTTCTGCCGGAAAACTTCAGCAAATTTTAGATTACGCACAGGCAGACTATCTTTTAGTCTTGAACCGGCATTATCTGAAATGGCAAGAAAAGCCGATGCGAACCCTATTTCACATGGTGAGTTACTCCGTTTTTGATCGAAATAAGAATAGTTTACTTAATGGTAACGGCTATTTTACGTCAATGAGTTTAGAGAAACCGGACAAAATGCAGAAGATAAGTAAGAAGACGTCTTCTAAAATAGCTTCTAATGTTATTAAGAGCCTTGCCCTAAGATAACCTCGATATTTTCCCATAATAATCTTATTATTCATTTTTATAAAAATGAATATAGAATAACTGTACCGCAAATAAAATATACAATCAAACTAATTGAGTTTATGAAATTCATTATCAAAGCCACATTCATTTTAATTATTGGTTTATTATCAGCAAGCATTTCAACCCTGTTTGCTCAAGGCACCCAAGCTTCGATATCAGGGACGGTGGTGGACGAAAAGGGAGAAACAGTGATAGGGGCTGCCGTACAAATCAGAAACCTGTCAACCGGTTTTACAAGTTCAACAATGACATCTGATAATGGAGAATATATATTTAAGCAAGTGCCTTTAGGTTCTCCCTATACAGTCACGGTATCCTATCTTGGTTACGGTAATCAGGTGAAATCCGGATATTCGCTTAACCGAGGAGATTTGTTGCGTGTTGATTTCAAACTACAGGTAAATGAGGTTGAAATACAGGCCGTAGAAATTGTTGCCCATTCATTAAAAAATACAATTCCGAATACCGGTGCATCCACATCCATAACTTCCAAGTATATAGAAAAGATGCCGGTAAACGGTCGAAATTTCACATCTTTGATAGACCTCTCTCCATTAAGTGCAGGGTCCAACCTCTCCGGACAAATTGCAACTTCTACCAACTATACTGTTGACGGTATGACCGGACGCGGGCCCACTTCGGGCGGTTCGACCAATAGAGGACCGTATTCAATTTCAATGGAAGCGATTCGAGAGTTTGAAGTTGCTACCAACCAATATGATGTTACCTACGGTCGTTCGGGCGGAGGAACTATTGGGACAGTTACCAAATCGGGCACAAACACATTCGGCGGGAGTGTATTTACTTATATGCGCACCGACTGGCTGGCAAGTAAATACAATGCCGCAGGAAACAGAAGATCTGATGAATATTCAATATATCAATACGGATTTTCATTGGGCGGTCCGATTATAAAAGACAGATTGCACTTCTTTGCAGCTTGGGATCACCAAAAAGATTCAAGGCCTTTTTATATTGCTGATATAAAATCGGAAGAAGACGAAAATACTTACAATGTAACACAAGTCACCCTCGACAAATACCTGAATATAGCCCGGAGTAAATACGGTGTATCCAACAGCCCGCAGTTCGGATCGTTTGATAAGAAAAGAGGAACCGATGCCCTGTTTGCCCGGGTCGATTGGCAAATTAATGCAACGAACCTCCTGACATTACGCAATAACTTTGTAAGAGATAAGAATAATCGGGGAGTAGGCGACAATAGCAAGATAAATTTATATGAAGTTTACGGAACCCATCTGTCAAAAGACAATAGTCTGATGGCCAATTTGCGGTCTGTTTTGAGCCCAAAAGTTGTAAATGAGCTGAAAGGACAATGGTTGTACACACTTGATCACGGTACACCAAACACACAACTGCCTTCCGACAATATACCCCGTGCAATTGTAGAGAAAGTAGAATCTACGTTATCCGATGGGAAAAATGTTAATACCACCATTCAGTTAGGAGGCCAGCGTTATCTGCCTGAAAAATTTAAAAATCATGTTTTCCAATTGGTAGATAATGTCTATTATAATTCCGGAAATATGAATTATACATTGGGAGCTGATCTCATGTTCACTAAAATGAGCTCACTTATCACAAGTGAACTGAATGGACGGTTCTATTTTAATGGAATGGACGATTTTGAGAATTTAAAACCATACCGTTATGCACGTGAGGTAAGCTTGGTAGATGATCTTACCGTCACGCAAGATGTTCTGACATCTGCTGTTTACGCACAATTGCAAACAAAACCCATACCGGGTCTCGAAGTTATGGCAGGTATAAGAGCCGAGTTGACAAACTATTTTAAAAAGCCCGCTTTCAATCAAATAGTATATGATGAATTAGGATTGAAAACAAATCATGGGGTTAATGGATTTCAGATTCAACCTCGTATTCAACTGACATGGGATATTAATGAAAAACGTACGGATATTATTCGATTGGGAGGAGGTATATTCGGTTCCTCTTTAAATAATTATTCGATGATTAATAATTTATTGAATGATGGAACAAAAGTAGCTGCAGTAGATATACAGGGAGCCAATGTTCCTGTGCCTGATTTCGAATTATACAGAAAAGACCCTTCTAAAGCACCGGGAGTGGAATTGTTTGATCTGCCGGGAGTTGAAAGAGTATCGACAATAAATATGAATAGTAAAGATGTGAAAGTCCCTGTGGTGTATAAAGCGAACTTATCCTGTACTCACTTCTTTTCTGACAGATTAAAAGTAACCGGTTCGCTGTTTGGAACATGGACAAGGAATAATTATTTCTATATAGACAAAAATATGTCCGCTACCCCATTTTTTACTCTTGATAAGGAAGGTGGCAGAGGGGTGTATGTTCCGGCATCGACCATATCGACTAAAGGTTCGACTGATTGGATGAAAGGAAGGGTGACAGACAAAATCGGCCGTGCACTGGAATTGATAAGTAAAGGAAAAGTAAATCAATATGCATTTGTATTGGATGCTGTTTATCGCTATTGCAAAGACGGTGAAGTCAGTATGAGTTATACATGGAATGATTCCAAGGACAATACTTCTTATAATGGCAATGTTGCCAATTCATCCACTTTATATCAAATGATAAAAAGTGATCCGCGTGACTTGTCCTGTATGTCATACTCCGACAATCAATTCAGGCACAAGATTGTATTTTTCGGTACATTACCCGGTTTTTACGGATTCAATGTAGGGATTCGTTTCTCGGGTATTGGCGGAAGGAGATATTCTGTAGTTGTAAACGGAAATATCAATGGTGACTTTGTAACCGGGAATGATTTAGCATATATTTTTGATATTAAAGATCCCAATACACCGATCGATATCAAAAACGGAATTCAGGAAATTTTAGATAATCCGGATGTAAACAAAAGTATGAAAACATATATCCGGGACAACATGGGGAAAGTCGCAGATAGAAATGGAGGTGTGAACGGATTCTACGGAGTGTGCGATATAAGGGTTACCAAAAAAATTAAAATCCATAAAACACAAAACATCGAGTTCTCGGCCGATTTGTTTAACGTTGCAAATCTGCTCAATAAGAAATGGGGTATAGATGAATCATTGGGGAAACAAAGTATTTATACTGTGACCGGTTTTAATGCAACCCAAAAAGAATATATTTATAAAGTGAATCCGAATGCAGGAGTTCCTGTCAAATCAGGAGATCCGTTCCGGGTTCAGTTAGGAGTAAGATATGCATTTTAGTATACCATAAAGATTTAGAAATGAAAAATTTATTGATAATTATCTCCTTCTTGATCAGCACCGGTAATCTTTGGGCTCATACAGTTTCGGGCATTGTGTATGAAGATTCCAATAAAAATGGGAAGAGAGACAGAAATGAAAGAAAATTGGAGAATATAGCCGTATCGAACGGACAGGATGTTGTTTTGACCGACAAGGAGGGTAAGTATAGCTTTCCTATAGGAAACAACGGGATTGTTTTTGTGATAAAGCCTTTAAATTACAGCTTTCATCTGAATGAAGACAATCTTCCTCAGTTTTACTATCTTCATCGTCCCGGAGGTTCACCGAGTGATATGCAGTATAAAGGTATTGAACCGACAGGACCATTGCCTGAATCCGTCGACTTCGGTTTAATACCTTTCACGGAAAACAGAGAGTTCAAAGTGCTTCTATTTGGTGATCCTCAGGTATATAACAATCAACAGATTGATTATTTTTCCAAAGCTATAATATCAGAATTGGAAGGAATAAAAGGTGTAAGTTTTGGCATTACCTTGGGAGATCTTGTTGATAATACCCTGAATCTGCATAAAGGTTATGCTGAGGCTGTCAGCAAGGTAGGTCTACCTTGGTATAATGTTATGGGTAACCACGATATGAATCAAGATGCACAATCGGACGAGTTGTCGTGTGAAACATTTCGTGCTAACTTCGGTCCCGAGAATTATGCATTTAATTATGGAAATGCCCATTTTATTGTTCTTGACAATATCCTTTTTCCCGATCCCCGCGACCAATCCGGATATTGGGGAGGATATCGACCGGACCAACTGGACTTTGTTGAGAATAATTTGAAATATGTTCCGAAAGATAAATTAATCGTAATAGCGCAGCATATTCCATTATATAATGAAGGAGGGGATTCTTTTAATCTTGCCGACAGGCAGCGATTGTATAATCTTCTGAAAGATTATCCGAATATTCTCTTGTTGTCGGCTCATACACATTATCAAAAACAATATTTCCATACCGAAGCCGATGGTCTGCAGGGGGAGAAAACAATTCATGAATATAACATAGGAACTACCTGTGGTGATTGGTATTCCGGACTTATCAATGAAACGGGAGTGCCGAGGTCTACTATGCGTGACGGTACTCCAAAAGGATATGCATTCCTGCATGTGAATGATAATAAATTTACTCTCGACTATAAGGTCGCAGGAATGCCCAAAGAATACCGGATAGAAGTATTTAACACAAAAGTTATTTCAGCCGATAAAAGAAACAAGGCGCAACTGGTTGCAAATTTCTTTATGGGATCCGAAAAAGATAAGGTTGAATATAGAATTGATCGTGGAGAATGGAGGCCTATGCAATATGTATTGCGGGAAGACCCTTTATTTGCAAATCTTGTGTTTTGTTGGGATAATTCAGATACATTAATAAAAGGTAAACGTCCAAGTAATCCTGTTCAAAGTACACATATATGGTCTGCAAATATATCGGGAACTTTTTTGCAGGGAGAACACAATATCGAAGTGAGGGCTACAGATATGTTTGGACAAGTTTTTTTTCAACAGAGCAAATTCAACGTGGAGTAATTTTATAAGGATAAGCTAAACAGGAGGGGTTAAAGTGCAATCGAAATCCGGCAGTTTAGGTTATATTAAGAATGTAAGCCGGTCCCTCCTGATCTCCCTTTTGTAATAACATACTTTTGCCTGAGGATGTTTTTTATTTCTATCTCTGTAATTCTTGAGAGGTTTACTGTTTATCGGAAGAGGAATTCAGTTCGGTTGCGATGGCACAAAGTTGCTCGTACCATTCTTCTCCAAACTTGCGTATCAACGGTTCTTTTAAGAATTGATAAATTCGGATTCCGGTGCTTTTTCCGAGGGTTACTGCCGGGTGGCATACGCTCCACCGGTGGTAGTTGACGGCTTTAAATTGACGGTAATTACTTATTCGGATGGGGTATAAGTGACAGGAAACCGGTTTGTAGAAATCGGTTTTTCCTTCCCGGAATGCTTTTTCTACGGCACATTTACAAATTCCTTTTTCGTCGTAGTATGTAAAAACACAGTCTTTCCCGTTTACTATGGAGGTGACGTATTCTCCATCTGTGTCTATATAAGCCACTCCTTGTTTCTTGATCAGCTCACGCGCTTCGGAAGAAAGATCATCCCACACATCCGGCAAGACAGCTTCCAGCAGCGGCAATTCTTCTTTTTCCAACGGCGCCCCGGAATCTCCTTCGACGCAACAAAATCCCTTACAGGCAGTAAGGTTGCAACAAAACATTTCTTCAATCACATCGAGACTGATGACTGTATCATCTATTTGAATCATAAAAAAGTGAGTTATTAAGAAAAATCGGGGTTGAATTTAGTTGCGAATTTTCTTTTGGGGATATTTTTTGAAAAAGCTGTTCCATTTTAACCGGATCACTCCAAACAAAGCTTCTCCGAAAATGCCTCCGCTCATTTTGGAAACTCCTTCGACCCGATTAACAAAAACGATGGGGACTTCCTTTAAAGTAAAACCGCATTTATAAGCCGTAAATTTCATTTCGATTTGAAAAGCATATCCTTTAAAATGAATGTTGTCCAGTTCGATGGTATTCAACACTCCTTTGTGGTAACATTTGAAACCTGCTGTGGTATCGGCAATTTTCATTCCGGTAATAAAACGAACGTATTTGGATGCAAAATAGGACATCAATACTCGGCTCATTGGCCAGTTAACTACGTTTACTCCACTGATATAACGGGATCCGATAGCCACATCGGCACCTTCTTCGTGACAGGCTTTATAGAGTCTGGGCAAATCATGCGGATTATGAGAGAAATCGGCATCCATTTCAAAAATATATTCGTACTCATGCTCCAGGGCCCATTTGAATCCGCAAATGTAAGCGGTTCCCAATCCTAATTTTCCTTTCCGTTCGACCATGTAAAGTTTTTCCGGAAATTCTTGTTGTAATGTTTTTACAATATCGGCTGTTCCGTCCGGAGAACCGTCATCAATAATCAATATGTCAAATTCTTTCTCCAGGGAAAAAACGGTACGGATAATATTTTCAATATTTTCCTTTTCGTTATAAGTAGGTATGATTACAACACTGTCACGCATAAATCAAGTCAAGCATAATCTGTTTGAATTCGCATTCAAAGGTACGCATATTTGTTTATTATCACTACTTTTGCAGAAAAAATATAAAATCGGTGATTAACTTATTAGGACTGTATGCTTCTCATCCTATGGTGAAAGCAGTGGTATCTTCGATAGACGGCGGGGAAGAGAATATTTATTTAAACGGGTTATACGGG
>DAIQOU010000136.1:0-9966 GCA_036787725.1 Bacteroidales bacterium | reverse complement strand
TGTTTTCTTGCAGCCGTAGGTTCCGGGCTGTGCAGGCAGCAGCTCCCCGGCTGCTGTATAAGGTCGATTCTCTCTTTCGTCAAAAGCTGCTGCAGGTAGCTGACATTAATTTGGTTATTATTGTTCCCGACTATACCAATTCTTTTTTATGCTTGACCCGGTATCTTCGTTGGTATTCCGACGGGGACATTCGGGTGGATCTTTTGAACTGTTCAATGAAATTGGATAAGTTGTTAAACCCGGATTCGGCGCTTAAAGAGGAAATGGTCATTTTTCCTTCAATAAGTAATTTCTTCGCATGTCCGATACGGATATCGTTCAAATATTGTATAAACGTTTTTTTTGTCCGTTCTCTGAAATAGCGACAAAAAGCATTGGGAGTGAGTCCGATTAAGGAAGAAACTTCTTCCAATCGGATCGGTCGTGAAAAGTTTCTCATCACATACCGATATACTTTATTAAAACGTTCGAAATCTTCTGCGTTTACGGCATTGCGCGTATACCCGATGCTTGCCAACAATTCGTATTCTTCCGCGGTAGCCATGGTTTCCAACAGTGTGATCAGTTTGGTGATTCTCCCTACTCCGGTTTCGTTAACGTATTCCCGGATCAACTTGCCTATCCTTTCCCGGGAATTTCCCGTAAATTTAATACCCCGATCGGTTTTTTCCAGGAAGTTCCTGATCCGATCCATTTCTTCGATCTCAAGCAACGTTTTTCCGAACAATTCCCGGAGAAAGAAAAGGCAATAACAAGAGGCTTTCAGTTTAGAACCCTTACGGAAAAATACTTCGTCGTTTCTCCATTCATGCGGAAGGGAAGAGCCTACCACACATAAATCTCCTTCTTCATAATTTTCTACATGATCTCCGACAAAACGTGTACCTGTCCCTTCTAAAATATACATAATCTCTATTTCAGGATGGTAATGCCAGGGAACAATAAAATGAGGTAATTCTTCTTTATAAATATTTACATAACTTGCCGGTGTAAACGGTAACTCTTGGTAAAGCGGTTTCATGACTGTTTGAGGTTCTTTTACTGTTTTTTCATAAGATCAACATCCGAATTTTCCGAAGAGTCCTCACCTTCCTTATAAGAATGGTAAGGCAGTTCATTAGCTCTAAAGGATATTTTTTACCGGTTGATTTCTCGGATATACCCGGATTATCTTTGATTTAGAGGATAACTTGTTCTTTACAAAGATAAGAAGGAGAAAGGTATTTTTCTTTTCTCATTTTATCAAATAGTTATGGTATTTTACCATATCGCATGTTAATATACTATACAAACAATATTACGTTTTATCCGGTATTACTCTATGTTTTTTCGATTGATCACGTCTTGAAGAGAATATTTATATTCTATTCCCAATAATGTTTTGTATTCTTTTCTGAAGTTATCATATACCGTTTTTGCAATTCCCTTTTTCCCCGAATTATATAAAATGGAGCATTTCAGATACAGGGCTTCCTCATTTACAAAATCATGCAGAAAGAGGGTATCGGCAATTTTGAGTTTTAATTCATCCGAAAGCATATAGCTTTCATCACGAGAAAGGTGAGACAACACATCTATCGTCAAATTGGAGAAATCACTCTTAAATCCATCTGTCCAATCCACCTCTGTATTTGGTAAAAGAACACCTCTTAACAAGAGTTCCATCAGTCGGTTTACTTCGTCCGGACTTATACGTTCCGTCTCCTTCAGTTTAGAAAATAACTCCATCGTTTCCGTATAATCACACTTTATTTCGTGAAGATGAATAGCCCAGTATCCGTTTTGATTAATGATTTCTGCTTTCCCGATATTCTCCAACACGGAACGGAGTTTGCTCATATACACATTGCGGTTGTTTTTGGCCGAATTTTCACTTTTATCATACCACAATAATCCGATCAGTTTCTTTCCGGAAATACCTTTCGGATCTTTTATAGTGTGAAGAATAAGTAAAACAAGTAATAACTTAAGCATGGGAGTAAATTGTCCCGTTATGTTTTGTCCATGTTTATCCGAAACGAGGAATCCTCCTAAAAAACAAATGGAACTGTGGGTGAAATCATAATAATTGGTATCTCCTTTCTCAGGGATCACGGGTATGATTTCTTCTTTTTCAGTCCGTATTTCGGTATTTCCGACCCGGTCTTGCGACATGATGGGTTCTTTTTTATATTTCTTGATAATATAGTATATTATCATGCCCGAAAGCGCCAATCCGAATACAATAAACAATGTTGTCGAAAAAGGGAACGGCGATTCGGGTTTTACTTCTTCCGATTCGTTATTTTCGTTAACGGATACCGATACGGGAGGATAATTCAAAGAATAAATGGTGAGCTCGGCAGATTTATCGGTATTGATTTTATTGACCAAAGCATAAAACTTCTTTTTTTCGGGAGAGAAATAAAGATTGGTATAAAGATAATGAGAAGACAGATTTTCTCCTATCGGAAAAGAAACCTGTTCCAACCGGACTTTCCCGGACCGGTTGATTTTCATCAACATGCCTCCTTCTTTGGTTGCATATACATAAAAACAGTTTCGGATACTGTCAAAAACCATATTTTCCCCCGGGAAAAACTCCTCGGTAATGCTTTCGTCTTCCCACAGTTTATTTACCTGTTCCGTTATGAGATTTACAGCATAAAAATCATATACATTTTTAGGTGAAAGTTCTTGTCTTCCCGATTTATTCCCTCTCCCTCCGAACAGGTATAATGTGTTGTCTACTATGACGCCGGATGCCGCATAACGGGGAGATATGTCCGGCAGAGTAGATTTCTTGATGATTTTACCTTCTTTATCCAGTCTTATCATCTCGTTATTATATTTGTAAAAGCCGTATCCTCCAAAGGAAACGAAATTAGAATCCGACTCCGAGAACGAAACCGAATTATTGGTATAACGGTGATCCAATGTCGGCTTCACCCGATTGTTCCAAGAACGGCTTTGAAAAGAAAATCGAGCTGTAATGTTCTCATTCAGATTATAAGTAACCAATTCTTTCCGGGCTTCGTCGTAAAACAGTTGATTGGGGGCATTGGCGGAAATAATACCGTCGACCGTTTCTATTGTTTCGGAAGAACCGGTTTCCAACTCTATTACCCGTATGGTTTTTGAATCGGGGGCTACCATATATATCACATTCTCTTCCCGGTTATAAGCAAACAAAGAATTGTCGGGTATCTTTTCCGAAAAAACAGTTTTCCAAGTAGAATAAATATCCGTTAACCATTGGGCATTGACGGTACCGGCGGGCACAGATGCCACAGAATCGAGGGTCAGGTTGTTCCGATGCTTTTCCAGTTTCCAGAACCGTCTTAATTTTTTTTTATCCGTAATTTTAATATCCCGAATATTCACAGATGCGATATCATACAAGGTATAATTTTCAAAGGGACATATACCGAAAGAAACATGCATGTTGTTGATTTTCGAAAAAGAAAGGGATTGAGTCAGCTTTTCTCCGTTATATTCTATAGACAGTTGATTGTGTGAGCGGGAAAATGTAATATTAACCGGCATCCACTCTTCACACTTGATTTCCCGTGAGAGCAAATATACCGATTCGTTAATGATCAGCATGGGATAGCGTTTATCGTTTTCTCCTACCGTAAAAACGAAATCAATGTTGTCTTTATTATTGGTTAATATTCGGAAGACCACCCCAAAAACATTTTCTTTGCGCACGTACATATCAAAAGACATCGAGGTTTCCTTCTGTAATTTTACGGGTTGGTTATTTTCCAATACAAGAGAAGTCTTTTCCTGATCGTTTGATGGGAAAGCTTTGATATACAGTCCGTAATCAGACTTATTGCCTTCTTCTCCGGATACTGTGCCAATCAGTATAACCCAAAGAACAGACAATAAAAATAAATGTTTTCTTTTCATTTAGTATTGATAAGATTAAAGAAATACCGAATGCAAATAAATGTAAAAGTAATTTATTTCTTTCTCTCGAACAAATGCTTTCCGGCTGTTTATTCTTAAATATTCAAATTAATGTTTTTTTAATTTATTATTAACCTCCGGGTTAGCCGGTTTATTAATAGTTGCTCCTTTATTTTGCATTATAATATCGATTGTAATGAAATCGGCTTGGAAAGGGACTGAGGTTGTCTCAAAATTTTAGGGACAGGATTGCATGATTTCTCTTATTCAACATTCAATTTATATACTTATGAAAACAAACCAATTAGTTATTTTATTTCTTCTTTTGGGTTTCGGTTGCATTGGCCGGGCCCAAGATTATCCTTTTAGCAATCCGGAATTATCCATAGAAGAACGTGTTTCGGATCTGGTGTCGCGTTTGACTCTCGAAGAAAAGGTCATGCAGATGTTGAATGATGCTCCGGCAATCGAACGGCTCGGTATTCCTTCCTACAATTGGTGGAACGAATGCCTCCATGGAATTGGTCGTACAGAGTATAAAGTAACTGTTTTTCCGCAAGCGATCGGTATGGCTGCCTCTTGGAATGCACCTCTTATACAACAAGTGGCCGATGTGATTGCCGAAGAAGGAAGAGCGATTTACAATGATGCGGTTTCCAAAGGTAATCGATCTATTTACCACGGACTCACTTATTGGACTCCCAATATCAATATATTCAGGGATCCGCGTTGGGGAAGGGGGCAGGAAACGTACGGAGAAGATCCGGTCCTGACGGGAACAATGGGAAAAGCTTTTGTCAGCGGATTGCAAGGTAATGATCCGAAGTACCTGAAAGCAGCAGCTTGTGCCAAACATTATGCCGTTCATAGCGGACCGGAGAATACACGACATACTTTTAATACATTCGTTACGGATTATGATTTATGGGACACTTACTTACCTGCATTCCGGGACTTGATCGCGGATGCCGGAGTTGCCGGGGTGATGTGCGCCTATAATGCCTACAGCGGAGAACCGTGTTGTGCGAATAATCTTTTAATGCAACGCATATTGAGGGACAACTGGAACTTCAAAGGGTATGTAACTTCCGATTGCGGAGCAATAGACGATTTTTACCGTCATCATAAGACTCACCCCGACGAAGCACATGCAGCAGCAGATGCCGTTGCTCACGGAACTGATCTGGATTGCGGAAGAGATGCTTACAAAGCGTTGGTTGAAGCGGTCCGAAAAGGTCTTCTTAGTGAAGAACAAATCGATATTTCTTTGAAACGTTTATTCTCGGTACGTTATCGGCTGGGGATGTTCGATCCGTCCGGTCTTGTGAAATATACACAAATACCTCTATCTGTGTTGGAGTCGCCCGCTCATAAAGAAACTGCTGCCCGAATGACCCGGGAATCCATAGTATTATTGAAAAATGAGAAAGATCTTCTGCCTTTAAGCAAGAATTTGAAAAAAGTGGCGGTCATCGGACCCAATGCCGATAATGAAGTTTCGGTACTGGGTAATTATAACGGATTCCCAACCGAAATATCAACGCCCTATAAGGCGATCCGGAATAAATTAAAGAAGGCCGACGTGATATATGAAAAAGGAGTGGACTATGTTATTCCTTCCGAAAACAGTGAAGAAGAAATGGCTTCTCTGGTAAAACGAATGAAAGACCGGGATGTCGTGATATTTGTGGGCGGAATTTCTCCCGAAATTGAAGGAGAAGAAATGCCGGTAAAGATAGAAGGTTTTACGGGAGGAGATCGTACGAGTATCAAGCTTCCCGCCATACAGACCCGGCTGATGCAAGTGTTGCATGCGGAAGGTATTCCCGTTGTTTTTGTAATGATGACGGGAAGCGCGATTTCAACGGAATGGGAATCCGAACACCTGCCGGCCATCCTGAATGCTTGGTATCCGGGACAAGATGCCGGGAATGCCATTGCCGACATCCTTTTCGGAGACTGTAATCCATCCGGTAAATTACCTGTTACATTTTATAAAAAAGACGAGGATTTACCTGCATTCAATTCGTATGAAATGGGAAAACGGACGTATCGTTATTTTGACGGAGAAGTGTTGTATCCGTTTGGTTACGGATTGAGCTATACTTCTTTCTCTTACGGGTCGATAAAAATAAACCCGCAAACTGATACCCGATCCGTTGTCAATCTTGAAGTGGAGGTGAAAAATACAGGGAAAAAAGACGGAGAGGAAGTCGTGCAAGTGTATCTTTCTCATCCCGATTATAAAGGTCCGAAACCGTTGTATGCATTGAAAGCATTTAAGAAAATTCATTTCAAAGCGGGAGAAAGCCAAACCGTAAAATTTACTCTCACGCCCAAAGAATTGGGAATAACGGACCCGCAAGGCTTATTGAAAGTAATGCCCGGAACAAGAAAAATTTATATAGGAGGATGTTCTCCTTCCCGAACAAGCACTTTCCAACCGGCGATGACCGAAGCCGAAATAAAAATAACGGGAGAAGCTTATACTATAGAACAGTAACATGGCAACTGCGTAGAGAAAGGTAAAAAATGCGAAGGAGAAAGGCGCGAAGGAAAGAACGACTATTCCTTCTTTTGCACCTTTCTCCTTCCTACTTTCACCTCCATTTTTACTTCAATGGTCCGGAGCAGTTCACCCGAGAAAGCTAAATCGGATTTATTCCGTATACGTTTAGTTAAATGTGAGAATTATGTAAAAATTAATGGGATTATTAAGTTGTTTTTTCAGTAAAAGTTAAGGCTTCAAATCTAAATTTGCTTCCAAGTCGAAGTAGTCGTCATATGAAAAATTCACCTTTAAAATTTCTAATTATGCAAGAACCCTCCAATTCTTCTTAAGCCATTTTGCAGTTGTAAAAAATGGAGTGTGATTATTATTAATATCTATTGTAAAGTATTATGAGAAAACAAAAAATTAAACGTAGAAAAAGAGAGATGGAACTGAATGTCCGGAAACTGTCGGTTCTTTTATTCTTATGCTTTGTCATTGTATTTCCGGGATATTCCCAAGATAAAACAATTCAGGGTACGGTAGTGGATATAGAAGGTGTACCTGTGATTGGAGCTTCGGTGGTTGTGAGCGGAACAAGCCGGGGAACCATAACGGATACGGACGGTATTTTTAGAATTAAGGCAGCTTCCAACGAAAAACTGACCATATCTTATATTGGTTATCAAAAAGTAGAAGCTGCGGTCGGAAATCAAACCAACCTCCTCATTCGATTGGAGGAAGACCGGAATTTGTTGGATGAAGTAATCGTTGTCGGTTACGGGACCCAAAAGAAAACGACCCTGACGGGAGCGGTATCGGCTATCAGTTCGAAAGATATTGTCGTAACAAAAAATGAAAATGTGCTTAATATGTTGACCGGTAAATTACCCGGCGTACGTATTACCCAAATGAGCAGTCGCCCGGGAGGATTTGAATCTCGGATTGATATTCGCGGGATGGGAGAGCCATTGGTTGTTGTAGATGGGGTTCCCCGGGATAAAGATTATTTTTCCCGTATGGATGCGAATGAAATTGAAAACGTTTCCGTGTTGAAAGATGCTTCGGCTGCTATTTACGGTCTTCGTTCCGCGAATGGAGTAATCTTGGTAACTACCAAAAGAGGAAGTACTTCCCAATCCGGATTTGACATTTCTTATTCGATGAATTACGGATGGCAACAATTTTTGCATGTGCCCAGTAACGTGGATGCAGTGCAATATATGACCTTGGTAAATGAAAAGAATTGGCGGGATTTCGGAAAAAACTATATGAATAAAGTAACTCCGGTTTATGCCGAATCGGAAATGGAAGAATACAGAAACGGAACCAAAAGAACGACAGATTGGATGGACGCCGTATTCAAAAATACCGTTCCCCAACAACAACATAATATCTCGATGAACGGAGGGACAGAGAAAATAAACTATTTCTTCAATTTGGGATATATGAAACAAGACGGAGCTTTACGAAGCGGTTCCATGAATTACGACCGTTGGAACTTTCGGGCCAATGCGGATGCCAACATTACCAATCGCCTTAAGGCTCATATTTCATTGGGTGGTTACATGGATGAATTGAACGAGCCCCGTACGGATATTTGGGCCGTGTATAAGAGTGCTTGGTTGCAAAGACCCAATGCCGAACTTTATGCCAATAATAATCCCGATTACCTGAATAATTACCGGGTTACCGACGGGCATCCCTTGGCCATTACCAATTCGGATATAACCGGTTACCGGAGAAATATCAATCGTGTATTTAACGGCCAACTGGGTCTTTCGTATGATATCCCGGGAATAAAAGGATTGACTTCCAAAGCGATGTACAGTTATGATTTTAAGTATGGAGACAATACCGACTATAAAAAACTGTATTATTTGTATGATTATAATAATGAAACGGGAGAATACAACCCAACCGCTCTCAATACTCCTTCCTCTTCCGTTCGGAGAAGTTCGTATCCGGATTACAAAACATTAATGCAATTGTCTTTGAATTATCAGCGTTCCTTCTTGGATTCTCATAACGTAAACGCCTTGGTTCTTTTTGAAGAGGAATATTCGAGTTGGGATAATTTCTATGCTTTTCGCGAAGTATATGTAAACTCGGAATATCTGTTTGCCGGAGAGAACGATAAACAAGAAGGTTTTATGGATAAGAACGGATTGGGTGATCGTACGGCCAAAGCTTGGGTCGGTAAATTTAATTATGATTATAAAGGAAAATACCTGGCGGAGTTCAGTTTCCGTTATGACGGATCTTCCAAGTTTCCGAAAGATAAGCGATGGGGATTTTTCCCGGCCGGATCTCTCGGATGGAGACTCAGCGAAGAATCGTTTATAAAAAACAACTTTTCTTTTATCGACAATTTAAAAGTCAGAGGATCTTACGGTAAAATGGGAGATGATCGGGATGCAAGCAATTATCCTCCCAATATTATCGGTTATGAGTTGGATGGAGGTGATCGGGGTTGGATTTACAACGGATCGCTGATTGCCGGAACCAAACCGACTGCCATTCCGAATCCCAATCTGACTTGGTATACTTCCAAAACGTTGGATTTGGGGCTTGATTTTGACTTATGGAACGGATTGTTGGGAGGTGCATTTGATTATTTTCAACGCGATCGGGACGGGCTTTTGAAAGAACGAGCCGCTTTAATTCCGGGAACTGTCGGAGTAGCTTTGCCCAAGGAGAATTTAGAGAGTGACCGCACATTCGGATTTGAATTGGCGTTGACCCATCGGAATAAAATCAACGATTTTTCTTACTATATAAACGGACAAATATCGGCAACGCGCAACAAATGGAGAACAAAGATTGCAGAGAAAGCCGGAAACTCATATGATAATTGGAGGAATCGGGAGCAGAACCGTTATAAAGATATCTGGTGGGGTAAAAAATACGGAGGACAATTCCAAAATTACGAGAGCATTTATTATCATTCCACACCGGCCGGAGCCGGAGGAACCGTTCCCGGGGATTATTATTACATGGATTGGAATGGAGACGGAGTTATTAACGGAAAAGATGATCATCCTATTGCCACCT
Source organism: Bacteroidales bacterium (assembly GCA_036787725.1). GTDB lineage: Bacteria > Bacteroidota > Bacteroidia > Bacteroidales > Azobacteroidaceae > DAIQOU01. The sequence continues at coordinate 527 of DAIQOU010000136.1, read as the reverse complement.
ACGGAATGCCCCGTTTCAATTACGGAATATCGTTGGGCGGAGAATGGAACGGAATCGATTTGAACTTGCATTTTCAAGGAGCTGCCGGAGTGTATGTAAAGTACAGCGAAGCCTTAGCTCAACCTCTTGCATTCGGAGAAGCAGGTACTATGGACAAATTTTGGAACCGATGGCGTCCGACCGATCCGAATGCCGATATTTTTGATCCGTCTACTCAATGGATCTCCGGATATTATCCTACCACAGGATCGCCTTTGGCAGAAGGAACCCGGGCAATAGAAAATGCATCTTATCTGCGTCTTAAAACGCTTGAATTGGGATATTCGATTCCTCAACGGTGGTTGAATAAAACCGGAATAAAAGGATTGAGGATTTATTTCAGCGGTTATAATTTGTTGACCTTTACAGGTCTGAAAAATATGGATCCGGAACATCCCGGAGGAGATATGCCCAATGAATCGGACCGAGACAAAGGCGGCTGGACCATTGATAACTATAAGTATCCTATTAATAAAACATTTAATATC
>DAIQOU010000658.1:0-2722 GCA_036787725.1 Bacteroidales bacterium | reverse complement strand
CCTGTAAATTGACCTTAAGATTCAAAATGCATGTTTATAAGAGGTGCTATTGAAAAAAAATCATTTACTTTGCAGGCAAAATAGCAAGGATAGACCGTGAAGTTTCAAATTTTAGTCTTTCCGACTTTCTTTCTATATTAAATTACAGATATGGCACAACAAGAAGATGTTTTTAAAAAATTAGTTTCTCACAGTAAAGAGTACGGATTTGTTTTTCCTTCTTCCGAAATTTATGACGGATTGGGAGCCGTTTACGATTATGGACAGAATGGAGTCGAACTTAAAAACAATATAAAGAAATACTGGTGGGATAGTATGACATTATTAAATGAGAATGTAGTCGGAATCGATTCCGCTATATTCATGCATCCTACTATTTGGAAAGCATCGGGCCATGTTGATGCATTTAATGATCCTTTAATTGATAATAAAGATTCAAAAAAGCGGTATCGCGCCGATGTCCTGATTGAAGAACAGTTAGGAAAATTGGAGGATAAAATCAATAAAGAAGTGGAAAAAGCCGCGAAACGATTTGGGGAAGCTTTTGATGAAGAACAATTTCGTACTACAAACCCTCGTGTGTTGGAGTATGCCGAAAAAATCAAAGAATTGCATGGTCGTTTTGCAGCGGCGTTGAATGAAAATAATCTGGAGGAGTTACGCCAAATTATTTTGGACTATGAAATTGTATGTCCCATTTCCGGAACAAAGAATTGGACGGAAGTGCGTCAATTCAACTTAATGTTTTCTACTGAAATGGGCTCTACTGCTGATGGAGCTACCAAAATATATCTTCGTCCCGAGACTGCTCAAGGTATATTTGTAAATTTTTTGAATGTGCAAAAAAGCGGACGTATGAAAATTCCGTTCGGTATTGCACAAATAGGAAAAGCCTTTCGGAATGAAATTGTAGCCCGGCAATTTATTTTCCGGATGCGGGAATTCGAACAAATGGAAATGCAGTTTTTTGTTCGTCCCGGAGAAGAATTGGATTGGTTTGCAAAATGGAAAGAAATCCGTTTGAAATGGCACAAAGCGCTGGGGTTGGGAGATGAAAAATATCGTTTCCACGATCATGACAAACTGGCTCATTATGCCAATGCCGCAACTGATATTGAGTTTAGAATGCCTTTTGGATTTAAGGAGGTGGAAGGAATTCATTCGCGTACCGATTTTGATTTGGGAAGTCATGAAAAGTATTCCGGGAAAAAGATTCAGTATTTCGATCCCGAATTAGGAAAGTCGTATGTTCCTTATGTGGTTGAGACTTCCATCGGTGTGGACCGTATGTTTTTAAGTATTTTGGCCGGATCCTATTGCGAAGAAACATTGGAAGGAGGAGAGACCCGAGTTGTTTTGAAATTACCTCCTGCACTGGCTCCCGTTAAGCTTGCCGTACTGCCGTTGGTAAGAAAAGACGGACTGGCGGAGAAGGCGAGAGAAATAATGGAACTGTTGAAGTTTGACTTTAATTGCCGTTATGATGAGAAAGATGCAATCGGAAGAAGATACCGTCGTCAGGACGCAATCGGTACTCCTTATTGCATTACTATTGATTATGATACGTTGAAAGATAATACCGTTACCATCCGCTATCGGGATACGATGGAACAGGAACGGGTTGCTGTTGAGGATTTGCAATCTATTATTGCAGATAAGGTAAGTATTAAAAATTTATTGAAGAAAATTGTTGAGTGAAGTAATCTTGAGGAAATGAATCTGATGAATAAAGTACAAATAAAAAATGTTTTGAAATTATTGTTCCTGGTATGGGTTGTCGGTTTCTTACATTCTTGCAGCGATGACGAGGATCAATATGCCGAATGGCGAGAAAAAAATGAAACGGCATTTGAAAAAACGGGCTCTGATCTCTTTTACCAAAAATTGACCATGGAGGGACTTACAGCCTATGGACAGCCTAATTATATTTATTATAAAGTAATTACTAAGGGACCTTCGGATGGAAAGTCTCCTGTTATTGGAAGTACGGTAAAAGTGAAATATAAAGGTTCGTATGTAGTGAATGAAGGAATGTCGAATAAGGGAGTTTTTGATGATAAAACAGAAGATAAGAGTGCTTCCTTTGTTCTTGGAGAAACGAGTCCCATTTCCGGATTTAAAATGGCGCTTCAACATATGAAACCGGGGGATAAATGGGAAATAATTATTCCTTGGATTCTGGCATACGGTGCTGCCGGTTCCATTACTTCTTCCAATCCCAATGGTATTCTTCCTTATTCAACTTTGAAATTTGAAGAACTGGAGATGATTTCTTTTAAATAAAATAAAAATCATTAAAATCTATGCAAGAGGATGCGGAACACTATTCCGCGTCCTCTTTTTATTATGCTTTTACGTAGTCCGAAAATATAAGGTTGGGGGCTCGTCAAGGGCTTTATGAGAAGTGATTTATCCAAATTATGCAATAAACAACAGGTATCGCGGTATATGAATTTCCAATACCGGGTATTAGAGCATATTCAACTATACATACAGGGTATAATTTTCCGGCGCTTACTCCGGGATAAATACATCCGGGTATCTATCTTCTCCGGATTATCCCGTATTCGTTTATCAGATGATAATTTTGCGATTGCAGGTGTTTCGGGTTATACGGACGAGTATTTTCATTTTGCTGCAAAATGCGTTTCCGTTTTGCTGCAATTGGCAACTTCGTTTTGCCGCAAAATACACCCGGTGTTTTGCCGCAAAATGAATTCGT
>DAIQOU010000657.1:0-2727 GCA_036787725.1 Bacteroidales bacterium | reverse complement strand
ACTTTAAATCCCGGCGGCATATTTTTCATAAAAGCAGTTCGGGGTTTAATCAAAATACCCTCTTCGCGGTCATTTTGCAAAGAAGCAAACCAGTCATAAGCTCTTTCCAAGGATTCACTGAATTCCTTTTCATCACGAACAAGCAAATGCAAAAACGAATCATCATTTACTTCCCCGTAACTTAAATTATCGTTTACAATCTCTTCGATTCCGTCTTCATAAATCTTTTTCAAGACATTGAAAGGCTTAAAATATAAATCCTCCTTTTTACCGAACCAATCGATTTGCGTTTTGTAAATATCAATACTTTCCCTGTATGCATTCAAATCCAACACCGGGAAACCACTCAAGGAATCGTATTGACGGATGATATGGTGAGGATATTTACTCTTGAATTCTTTTGCCGGAAGTTGTTTTTTATCTTCGTTATATTCCCGATACTTCTCGGATTTCTTTACTTTGTCTATTTTTGAATACAGATCCGAGTGAGACAAGTGTTCGTAATGATTTTGATGGACATTCAAATAACCCTCAAACTCATTTTTTATTAATCCCTCCCCCAAAGTACTCCAGGGCATCAATTCGGATTGAATAATGATCAATCGAGGACCGGTCCAATCAAATCGGCTATGTAATTCCCGACAGGCTTCCCGGGCTTTCTCCAAGTCAATATGAGAAATACGGTGCCCGTTGCGACTGACGAAATAGGTTTCATTCAACTCCTTATGAAGGTAAATATCGCAATAGGATCCCATATATTTACGTTGCAGTACAATCTCCTCGACTCCGCGAGTAAAAAAGTAATTCATTCCTTCATAAATACTCTCTATCTCATTCCTTTCTTCCGACTTCGGAGCAGGAGAAATGGTAGGGGAAAAAGCATTTACCTTGTTCCCACAAAACCAATCGATCCTGCTTTTTATTTTCTTCAGGTCTTCCATCGTTTACTTATTCGTTTTACTTATAATTACTCCTTGCACGGGACAAACCCCGTCAATACAGTCTCCCAACCGGAAGAATTCGGTATGAAATCGGTTATTTTCTCCGGTACAATCGAAAATCATTTCTTCAAATTCTTTTCCGGTCGGTTCAAAACAATGATCATCATGTCTAAATTTTTGCTCCATCGCATAAAATCGATTGAATTCGATGTTGGGAGTAGTAATGATTACCTTATTGAAATTATAGGATAATGCTTTTTTTATTAACCGGGTTGCTTCTTCTTTCGGATTATGTTCAATTACTTCCGTAAGGATAATATTCAATAACTCATTGGAATTGAATTCCTCAAGCGAACGATAAAAGAAAAGATTTTGCTCTTCATACCTTCTTCCGATATGTTCGCTCAACGCTTCAAAACGAGCCTCTTTATCAATGGCATAATAAGGCATTTTGAAACCCAGCGCCATCATTTTTTTATAATAAGCAAATTCTCCGCAACCAATATCAAGCACAGGCAAATCCGGGTCTAATAAGCCGGTAATATGTAAAAGACGAAGGCGGGTAGTTCCTTGAGAAACCAAATTTACCTCCAACCCTTGCTTTGATAAATATTCCTCAAACACCGGTTTTAATTCGGCAAACTGCTTTTCGGATTTAATAGCTTTAAGAATAAACAAATAAAAAACAAAATAAGGGACATTCTCCAAATTAGTCAAAATACGTCCAAATTTCTGAGCCAGGTTGTTATCCATAAACGTAAATATTCCATAGTCATTGGTTATATGAGTAAACAACGCTGTCAGGCTTAATAAATTGAAAGCCTCAAAAATCGATTTTGACCGAATAGTCAATTTAAATATACGATTGGTTTGCTGTTGGATACTTATTCCTTCAAAATACTTGGACAACAAAAACCTTCCGTTGCGATACCAATTGGAGTCAATGAAAAAAGAAGGAACTTCGATCATACAACTCTCCGTATCCGCCTCTCCTTGTGTTCTTCCCAACCAAACAATTTCTTTATGTTGAAATTCTTCTCTACTTTTCAGTATATGGCCGAACAATTCATTGCAAATATGGAGTACGGCCAAAGGAGAACAATAGCTCTGAAAATCGATTTGATTACTTTCTTCCGGCAGATAACTGTATTTTTCATCTTGAAACACTACCTCGTAATAATTCTTATTCACAATATTTCCGACCACATAACCATTCCGGAGAGGCTTGAAATAAAGACCTTCATCTGTATCCGGATTTTTATACAGAATATCAGCCAAATAATCATTATTACTTTTAATTTTTAGAATCATAATGTATGAATTGAATATCGTCAACAAAGATAATAAACAAGGATGCAATGTTTTTACGCAGTATGTCTTTTTCCGCAAAAAAACCCCGAAGATAACCTTGTTGATCTATCTCCGGGGTGAATTTATTTTGAATCAAAGCATTATAACAATGCTTCTACTTTTTCTGCCAATACCGTTTTTTGAACAGCTCCCACGTGTTTATCTACTACTTCTCCGTTTTTGATAAATAAGATGGTTGGAATGTTCCGAATACCGTATTTTGTTACCAAGTCATCATTTTCATCCACATTCAACTTCCCGATAATGGCTTTTCCTTCATACTCGGTGGCGAGTTCTTCAATGATCGGAGTAATCATTCGGCAAGGACCGCACCATTCTGCCCAAAAATCAATCACCAATAATTTTCCCTGACTTGCTAATTCTTCATAATTAGCATCTGTAATTTGTACAGACATAATATAATCTCTTTTAAAAG
>DAIQOU010000656.1:0-2728 GCA_036787725.1 Bacteroidales bacterium | reverse complement strand
CTACGGTGAGCCATTTTAAAACCGGGTGCTTACTTCTTATCGCCCGACAGTTTTTCCATAAAAGCAAGTTTTTCCTCTTTTTCTTTTATAATGCGTTCGTAAAGTTCGATAATTTTGTCTATCGGGTTGAAGGAGCAGTTTATATTATTTCCGCCTATTCCACTTACGGGACCTATAACATTTTCTACATTAAAAGTATTAATATAATTCATCATTGATTCTTCCGTCATATTCTTAATTGCTTCGGCAGGAACTTTCAAGGCATTTGCTATTTTGTTGATCATACTTTCTTCTACGATTTCTCTTTTTTCGATATCGGAAAACAGTTGTTGCGAGACATTGACATCAAAAGCAACGGCTTCCTGCTTTACACCGAGCATTTCGCGGAGACGTTTGATGTTTCGTCCGTGATGGATGTTGGTTTTAGTTGGAGTATTCATAATCGTAATTTGTAATTGATTTGATGAAACAAAAATATAAAAAATAACTTAACCTCCAATCTTTCCCGTTTCATATCACACTTGTATCTTACTGTAAATTACCGGTAGGATACAGCCGGGGAGTTTTCTGTTCTTCAATCCATCCGATTATTTTTTCATCATCGGGAAGTGTTTTAGGCTCGGCATATCCTTCCCAATTACCGTTTTCATCGATCATAAATTTTTGAAAATTCCAAGTTACTTCTGCATCTTGTTTCCCGTTTTCGCTTTTTTGGGTTAACCATTTATATACCGGGTGCATATCTTCTCCTTTAACCGATATTTTTTCCATCAAAGGAAAAGTAACTCCATAATTGATGGTACAAAATTCTTGTATTTCTTCATTGGTGCCCGGCTCCTGTTGCTTAAAATTATTGGCAGGAAAACCGAGTATAACAAATTTATCCGGACCGTAGGTCTCATATAACTCCTGAAGTTGTTGGTATTGGGGAGTTAAACCGCATTTAGAAGCCACATTTACTACCAGTATTTTTTTTCCTTTGAAAGCAGAAAGGGAAATGTCTTTTCCGGTAATGTCTTTTACCGTGAAATCATGAAAACTTTTGTTTTGTGCCCATCCCGTTGTTGTTAAACAAAGAATGAAAAAGAGTAAAATAAATCTATTCATTTTTATCTGTTTTTGTTGCGAGACATTGACATCAAAAGCAACGGCCTCCTGCTTTACGCCAAGCACTCTGCGGAGACATTTGTTGTTTCGTGCGTGATGGATGTTGGTTTTAGTTAGAGTATTCATAACGTTTGTAATTGATTTGATGAAACAAAAATATGAAAAATAATTTAACCTCCAATTTTTCCTGCCCCGCATCACACTTGTATTTTATTGTAAATTGCCGGTAAGTTTTCCTTTTTTTGCCTTATTAATTCCTTAAAACCTTTATCTTATGGAATTCGGTCGGAAGATCGGCGCTAAAGAACATACGGATGATGCGTTTTTTATGTGTTAGTACAGTTCCCTCTAATTACTGCCCGATGTTTTGTCGTTGTGAAGCGAGGCTTATCTTATCCCGTTTTGCAGCCACCCCTGCAGCCGGCTTAAAAGTATTCCGTAATAATTAGAGGATAAGCTATTCTTCTTGACGTTTATTTTCAATACCTTTGCTTTTCATGGGAAGTACGCCAACCATGCCCAAACAAGAGGGTCGGAGTCATTCCATGACAGCAGCGATCGAGCCGGACGGCGCAACGAGGCCATAACACACCCTCACCTTGGCGAGAAATCGAATATTAAACAAAATATAAACCGTTCGACAAGGACATAAAAAGTAAGAAAATTGAAAAAAGCATTAGTAATAATAGATATTCAAAATGACATAACAAAGAACTGCAAGGATATAATTAACAACATAAATAAATCAATAGATTGGGCAGTTGATAATGATGTTCATGTTGTTTATATAAGGCATGAAAATTTGTCAGCCGGAACAAGGACTTTCAAACCCGATACGCACGGTTCTGAATTAGCCTCAGACTTAAAAATAGCATCAAACAATGTTTTTACAAAATACAAAGGAAATGCGTTAAGCAGTGAGGAGTTCACAGACTTTATTAATAAAAATGAAATATGTGATTTCTACATAGCAGGGGCAGATGCTGTCGCTTGTGTTAAATCAACTTGTTATAACTTATGTAAAGCAAATTACACCGTTAATGTTTTATCGGATTGCATTACGAGTTATGATAAAAAGAAAATTGACGAAATGCTTCGTTATTATGAGAGTAAAGGCAGTAAAATAATTAGTTTGAATGATCTGTTATGACAACAGAAAGTAGGATAAAGTATTTTGAAAATCGAGAGGATTGGAGAAAGTGGCTGACAGAGAACTTTGAAATCACAGATGAAGTTTGGTTTGTATTTCCTCAGAAGTCGTCAGGCAAAAAAAGCATTTTATACAATGATGCGGTTGAAGAAGCCCTTTGTTTCGATTGGATTGACAGTACGATAAAATCACTTGACAAAGAACATAAGATTCAGCGTTTCACCCCCCGGAAACCTAACAGTACTTACTCGCAAGCCAACAAAGAAAGACTCAACCGGCTATTGGAAAATAAAAAGATACACCCGAAATTTGAGGATAAGATACGAAATGTTTTGGCTGATCCTTTTATTTTCCCGGATGATATAATTGACAGATTAAAAGAAGATAAAACAATATGGAAAAATTATCAACAATTTTCCGATGCATATAAACGTATCCGAATTGCATACATTGAAGCTGCAAAGAAACGAC
>DAIQOU010000655.1:0-2731 GCA_036787725.1 Bacteroidales bacterium | reverse complement strand
TGAATCCACAAAGAAGAAAGAAGAGAGCTATTCTCCGAATCGGCTTTTTAAATCCATAATGCCATGCAGGATTCTGATGACTTCAATTTCATCACGGGAGATTACCCGATAGAAAATGATGCGTTTACCGGCAATAAAGCCGTACAAACTTTCGGAGATTTCCTCGTAATTCTTGCCCAAGGCCGGATTATCGACGATGTCCTGACAGAGCCGTATCAGCATTTCGTAATACAGGTCGGCTTGCCTTTCGGACCATGTTTCTACGGTGTAATTCCAGATGGCTGATAAATCCTCGACCGCCTTATCGGTAAGCCGGTACTTAACCATTCTGCCGTTGCGCCTTGAGGGATTGCAGATGCTTTACAGGGTCGAAATCGACGGCTATTCCGCTATCGAGCCCTTCCTGAATGGCAAACTTCAAAGTCAACGTCCGGTTTTCTTCTTCTTCCAACAGTCTCAATCCCGCGCGGATTACTTCGCTGGCGTTTTTGTAACGACCTTGCGTAATCCTGCTTTCAACAAAACTCTCGAAGTAGTTTCCAAGTGCTACCGATGTATTTTTTCTCATGACTTTCATTTTATACAAAGTTACCAATATTTGGTAATACAACAAATGATTTGCCGATTTTTGTTATGTTTGTATTACCTAAATTACATTTGTTTAATTACTTCATGGGTGTTTTTAGTTCGTGATGGGCTTGCTTTGGGCGATATTACTCATAGGGGGGAGACACTCACCTGCATAGAGGGGAGGTATTCACCTGCATGGAGGGGAGACATTCACCTGTATGGAGGGGAGAGGCAAAGGAACTCCGGAAAACACCACCCACCCGGCTTTGATTCCTGCCGGCTGTACTCGGAGCAAGAGCAGCAATTCCAGATTATTTTGTTCCCGGCAGGCCAATAAAAAGGCAACTGCCATAACAGAAACCAATTGGAAAGAAAAAATTCTTCCCGGGAAAGAGAAAAGCCCGAAAATAAAAACAGTGATTAGCACCGATTGAGAGCAGGCAGTAACAACTGAATCACTTTTTGTTTTAACTAAAAGAAAGTACAGTAACAAGCAATATAATAAAAATCCGGACTCTATCCTTTTGGTCATTCTTAAGTAAGTATATAAGAGAGTCAATCCCATAAAAGACAATACATTTAAGAACGGTATATCTTCTGATGTGATTAATAAAAACTACAGTTTTGTTTTCACACAACAAAAATCCTCGGGAAACAACACTTAACCTGCCATTTCCCGAGGATTTTATTTATAAGGATTAAAGTTCTACAGTCTTTCGGCGCCGAAGCAACTTATAAAAAGCATACGCAAAAACACAAGCAGACAAGACACATACATCGTTTCCGACGGGCAATCCGCCGATAGGATCTCCACCGGGGCCATACAATGCCGGAGATTCCGACAAGCCGTCGTAAGAGGACGACTCAAAAGGTGTAAAAGCAAGACTCGAAGCACCTCCGGTTTCCTCCCCCGAATAATACGATATTCCGAAAGCATTTTCTCCCCCTATGCCGGAAGAAAAGCCGTCTGCTGCCATGCATGCGGTTCCGGAAAACGTCAGCAACAGCAGACCAACAAGAAACCGACGTCGGAATTTATTATACCATTTCTTTATCATAACTATATATTCTTTTAAGCTTATTTATTTAACACTATCTTTTTAACCGATTTCTCCCCTGTCGTAAATTCAACAGTAATGATATACACGCCGCTTTCCGCAGGAAATTCTTTCTCGTAGAAACGACTCGAAACGGGTTCCGAATGCACCGTTAACCCTTCGGCATTATAAAGCGAAACTTTCTTCATCTGGCGGGAAGACTCGATCCGAACGTTGCGCTTGTAAGTATATACTTTTACCGACTCCTCATCGAAACCGTTGCTTTCCATACCCGTCGGCGCCAATAAACCCGAAATCTTCAACTCAAAACGATCTTCTTTTTCCGGCACATGAATGAATGTATACCGGTCCGTTTTCTTCAGATCTGTAACAACACCCGTAAGGTTGTCTTTCAAGCTGATCTCACTTGCCGAAAGACGATTCAAATCCTCAAACGAAAGCGTAAATTCCTCACCGGCAGTGCTTCTCACTCCCAATATTACCACGATTTCGGATGAAACATTTTCTTCCTTATAAATAACATTTTTGGAGCCGTCGCGTCCTTTGACAAACAGTTGCGGAATACGGGCGGCATCGGGATCATTCTTCTCGCTCACAAACAGTTGAGGCACATTATCCACCAAAGAATTATTTCCCAACAGCACACTTATTTTAGCGGGTGTTCCTATTTTTCCCTTCACTTGAGCGATCACCAAGTTGTTTTCTCCCGCAGAAGAATTCCGCAAATTGTACAAACCCGTACGAGTCACCGAAGCCGAAACGGGGAAATAAAGATCTGTCGTTGATCCGACATTTCCTTTCGTCTTGACAAAGAATGCCTGAAACGAAGGAATAAGACCCGAACCCAATCCCGAAGACATGGTATTCCAAGGATGTTCATACAAACGGTAATAAGTTTCCAGGACATCTTTGTTCGTCTCATAAAAGGTCTCAAAATTCAAACTCGAAAGGAAAGGGTTACCCACCATAATTTCCGCTCCGGCAGGAACCGTCACCCGAAATGCAGATTCGCCTCTGTAGTCCGTCAGATCATCTACAATAAAACGGTAAGCTTCATCACCCCGAGCAATCGTTCCGGCAGGTTTAACGGAATCGGGAACGAA
>DAIQOU010000654.1:0-2734 GCA_036787725.1 Bacteroidales bacterium | reverse complement strand
TATTGGGGTCGGGAGGACGAGAGCATGCGTTGGCTTGGAAAATAGCTTGGAGTTCTAAAGTAAAACGCCTGTTTGCAGCTCCGGGAAATGCCGGCACTGCGGAGATTGCAGAGAATGTGAATATTGCTGTGAATGATTTTTCAGGGATAAAATCTTTTGTACTGGACAACGATATTCAAATGGTAGTAGTAGGACCGGAAGATCCGCTCGTTAACGGTGTGTATGATTTTTTTAAAAATGATCCGGAAATTCAATCCATTGCCGTGATCGGACCCTCAAGGGTCGGAGCCGGTTTGGAAGGAAGCAAAGATTTTGCAAAAGCATTTATGTTGCGACATCACATTCCTACAGCTCGTCATTTAAGTGTCGGAATGCGTAATTATCAGGAGGGGATCATCTTCTTAAATTCTCTTAAACCGCCTTATGTATTGAAGGCAGACGGATTGGCTGCCGGAAAGGGAGTATTGATCCTTAATACATTGAAAGAAGCAGAAGAAGAATTGTGTAATATGTTGAAAGGAAAGTTCGGAGATGCAAGCAAGACTGTTGTAATAGAAGAGTTTCTTTCCGGAATAGAATGTTCCGTTTTTGTGTTGACTGATGGTAATTCTTATAAAATACTTCCCGAGGCCAAAGACTATAAGCGAATCGGAGTGGGAGATACCGGTTTGAATACCGGTGGAATGGGCGCCGTTTCTCCGGTTCCGTTTGCCGATGATGTTTTTATGAAAAAAGTAGAGGAACGGATTGTGATTCCTACGATTGAAGGCTTGAAGTCGGAAAATATCGATTACAAGGGATTTATATTTTTAGGATTAATGAATGTGGAGGGAGAACCGATGGTTATTGAATATAATTGTCGTATGGGTGATCCGGAAACGGAAGTGGTGATGTTGCGTATTCAATCGGATTTTGTTGATTTATTAGAAGGAGTTGCTACCGGTAAACTGGATGAAAAAGAGTTGATAATCGATGGCCGTGCGGCAGTAACGGTGGTGCTTGTTTCGGGAGGATATCCCGGCGATTACGAAAAAGGAAAATTGATTTCCGGATTGGATGAAACGGATCAATGTTTTGTATTTCATGCAGGAACAACTCAGAAGGATGGTGCAGTTTACACAGACGGAGGACGAGTAATTGCTGTCAGTTCTTATGGGAAAAATCAACAAGAGGCCCTGGAAATAGCTTATGCAAATGCCGGTAAAATCCGGTTTGAAGGAAAATATTTTCGTTCGGATATAGGATTTGATCTCTGACAATGAATTATACGAAGATACACAATGAACTGGTAAACGGAAGGCTGACTATCCCTGTCAGTATTTTGGTCGTTTTATTGCTTCGTCTGCTGGCGGGAGTGAAATATGATGATTGGGTGGCATGGGGAATTTTTTTCATGCATGTTTTAATCGGAATTTTATTTATGAGGATTAATCACAGTTACCCGATTATTGAGAAGAGGACAATTATGCCTTCTGTCTTTTTCCTGTTGTTTACCGGGACCAATCCGTTTGTATATTATGATTTAAAAGAAAATCTTATTTGTGTCGGAATGGTATTGTGTGTCGTATCGGCATTAAATGCTTATCAGAATCGGAATTCTCAAATCGATTCTTTCAATATATCTCTGATATTAAGCATTATTGGAATTTTTTCGTTTCCTTTCCTTCTTTTCATCCCTTTTTTCTGGTATGTATTTTATAAATTTAAATCGTTGAATTTCAGATCCTTTTTTGCTTCCTTTGCCGGTATATTGACTGTATGTATGTTTTTGGTGGCATGGTGTGTGTATAAGGATGACTTTTCGTTTTTCATGGCAAAAGTCCGGGAAGCTGAAGGATTACTGTTATCTGTCGAATCCATTCATTTGAGTTTGTCTTATTGTATATATATCGGATTTATATTTGTTTTGCTTATTATTTCCAAGATTCATGCATATTTGGCAAAATCTTCGGAGAAAATCAGAACGAATGCTTATTTACAATATCTTTATTTGATGTCGATATTGGTTTTGATATTTTCGGTTTTATTTGATAAGGAAATTACCCGATGGATGTTGATTTTATATATACCTGTTACGTTGTTAGCTGCTCGTTACTTTACATTGACCACAAGCAAATTTTCGGCTTATTTGTTATTATTTGTGTTTTGCTTCTTTTTAGGAATGTATTTTTGGGATATTTATGGAATAGGTATCATTTAATGTAAAAAAACCGTCCGGAAATAAGAATTAAGTCGGGAAGAAAATAATGGTCGGCGGAGAGAAGCCGGATAAAAAAAGAGGATGAATCACATGTGATTCATCCTCTTTTTAAAACTATATATTTGAAAAAATTAAGGAATGAAATTGAATTTACCTTCGAACATTTTTCCGATAAGAGGAAGAGGTTTTTCTTCTCCTTTATAAGCATTGATTGCACCGATAATAAGCAAAACAAATAGTCCCAAGTTGACAAGTCCTGCCAATAAATAAATAACAGTTGCCAATCCGGCAGAAATGAATGCTACAATAGTTATCAAAATACCAAGGACAATCATAAGTGCAAGGCCGCCAACCATAAGTCCGAATGATTGTCTTAAATGGTATGATACCAACGAATTTTTTTCTTGATCTTTATAAGAGAAGAAAGCGATCAACCATCCGATCAAAGTAATGTAAGATACAAGCGAAAGAGTTTTGTTATCCATAATAAACACATTTAATTAAATAAATAAATATAAAGTTTGCATAAAATTC
>DAIQOU010000653.1:0-2736 GCA_036787725.1 Bacteroidales bacterium | reverse complement strand
AATCTTTCGTATTTTCCGTATTTGACGGTCAGCTGTTCGAAAAAGTCCGGTATTCCCGTTTCTTCTGCTATTTTGGGCACAATGCAATATTCTAAAATGAGAGAATCGAAATCCGTTCCTCCCAGAAAATTATTTCCTTCGTGATCTTTTACCCTCATTTCGTCGTCTTTGATCTCGATGAGGGCAATATCAAACGTTCCTCCTCCCAAATCATATACCAGCCAATGGCCTGTCTTGTCTTCTTTTTGATTGTTAAAATAGGCTAAGGCAGCAGCAACAGGTTCCTGCAATAAGAAAACTTCCCGAAAACCGGCCTTTTTTCCTGCTTCTTTGGTTGCACCGGCTTGCATGGTATCAAAAGAGGCCGGGATAGTAATTACGGCAGCTTCCGGTACTTCGCCTGTATGGATAAATTGTTTTAATTCTTTTAATACATAAGAAGATAATTCTACCGGAGTAATATTTTCATCTAAATTAACTACATAGAACCGGTCACCGGTACCCATTCGGCGTTTGAATCCTCCGAAAACATTCACGGTATCTTTTAACAGATACTCGCATGCTTTATCTCCGACCAGAATTCTGTCTTTTCGGAATGCCACTACAGAACTTAAACTTTCCTTATGTCCGATAGGATTTTTGAATAAAATAATAGATCCATTCTCATATTTGGCAATCAACGAATTAGTTGTGCCCAAGTCAATTCCGAAATTTACCGCTTTCATCATTCGAGTCGATAAAGATTATGCTTTTTCAACAATAACAATTCCTTTTTGAACTAACAGATACCCTTCTTTTTCTTTTTTATAAATAATAGGTTTTATGACATCCGTAATTATCATATGGGAAGAAGCTTCACCAACAATGGAAGCTTCACAATCGGTGCGCGTTTCATTGTATTTTTCTCCTAACGGATAATTGAAAAAATATCCTTCCGATTCAAAAATAGAAGAGATACGATTAAAATTACGTTCAAACAAGTCTCCTTCTATATTCTTGTTTATTTTTTGTTTTATTTCTAAAAACTGATTGATCAGTTGGATGTAAGAGTTCATGAACAACCTATTTGAAGTTTTTACAAAGATAATTATTTTTTATTGCTCTTACGTCCGAGTTGTTACTTGTTACTTTTCTATTAAGAAAAAAGTGAGTAGAATAATAAGATATTGAATATAAATTGTAATTATCCCAAATTAAGCATTAGAAAATTCGGGTACCGGAAACGATCCCCCAAGGTCGCATATTTCTTTTCCGGTTACGGATCGGATGCGATTACCGCGAAAGGTAAAATGCGCATAAGTAAGGTGTCAAAAGGCAGGGTATTTTCCAATCGGGTTACGAATTGTAAGCCATTGCCCCGAAGGGGTAAAATGTGCATAACCCCGGGTGAGCGAAGCGTAACCCGGGGAGAGACAACTCTCCTCAATCTCCGAATCCTAAAGTGTGTTCGGACTTTATCCCTTCTTTTCGCGCCTTCGCGCTTTCTCCGAGACGAAGCAAAGACAAAAGGGTAAACCGTCATAATGCGGCGTTGCAAAAAAGCCGATTAGCAAAAAAAATAATACTGTGGCGGAACAACTTGTTCAACGGCATTTCGAAAACACTTTCCGGACTCGCCGTAAGAGGCAACTTCGTTTTGCTGCAAAATGCAAATTCAAATTGCAGCAAAATACGAATTCATTTTGCTGCAAAACAACAGTAGTGTTTTGCAGCAAAACGAAGTTGCAAGTTGCAGCAAAACGGAAACGCATTTTGCAGCAAAATGAAAATACGGTCCCGTATAACCCGAAACGCCCGCAGTCGTAAAATAATCGTCCGATAAACGAATCCGAGATAATTCGGGGGATACAGATACCTGCAGGTGTTTATCCCGGATTAAGTGCCGGAAAATCAGTAAATCCGGATTCGAGTTTTCTAATGTTTAATCCGGAATGCGCCCGCCTTTTCGCCATGCAGTTTTATAAAATCCTTCTAATAAAGTACTGATCATTACTTTTTTTCGGGCTGAAGAAGCATGAACAAAATATCCTTCTTTTAAGTAAATCCCCACATGGTTAATTCTTTTATGTTTTTTGGAAGTTGCAAAAAAAACCATGTCTCCCGGTTGTAAGTTCTCGGGATTTGTAATGGTTACGGGTATTGATTTGGCTAATACACTACTGCTATGCGAAACATTTTTTCCAAAGAGTTGTCGATAAACTACCGCGGTAAACCCGGAACAATCCACACCTTCTTTTTTGTTTTTCCCACCCCATTTATAGCGTACTTCCAACCAATCGGCTGCTGTCCGATACAAGGGGATGTGAGCGGTATCCTGTTCGTTGATATCAAAACCCAACTTATTTGATAATGAAAATAAATCAATTTCATTATCGGGGAAACTCACTTGCGCATTACAAATTAATAATAGACATCCGAATGTAATTGTCAGTATAAATTTTTTCCAAATCATAATAAAGAAGAGTAATAACAAAGAAACTTCAAATGTAAACTAAATTGAACTAAATTGAAAAATACTTATTCTTTATTTGCATAATTTAAGAATTGAATTTCAATAGAATTCTCCTTGGAAAGGAAAGAAAACCGACGAAACGTGTTAAATATTAAGATTTAATCTTTATTTTTGCCCTATCAATAGATATGTATTAATTAAAGATCAACGACAACTCTTTTTCCGTTCCATTTTTTGTTCAGCAAAAGATGATTTTATCCGAGGAAAAGATAATGTAGCTTATT
>DAIQOU010000652.1:0-2739 GCA_036787725.1 Bacteroidales bacterium | reverse complement strand
GCCTTGGAATCATACTTCATTAACCGTCAATTTATTCATCAATACAAAAGACCTGAATCCAAAAACCCAATACAGGTATTGCTTGTCGGGCTTATCCAATTCTTACCGGGAAATAGATAGGCAATCGATTCATTTATCGACATTACCCAACGGCACCTACATCCTTCAACTGGAACACGAACAAGCCGACGGACAATGGAGCGAACCGGTAAGCCTGTTGGAAATAACCGTTCTTCCACCTTGGTGGAAAACGGGTTGGTTTATCTCCTTGATGGTTTTATTGGCTACCGGAGCGATTATTTGGTTCCGGCAAGCAGCCGTCCATAAAACCCGACGTACTATGGAATTGGAAATGCAGCGTCGCGAACGGGATTTGTCGGAACAAAAGGTTCGATTCCTCATCAATGTTTCTCATGAGTTAAGAACTCCCTTGACTTTAATCTACTCTCCCCTTCAAAGATTGTTGAATCAAAAAGACCTTCCCGACCCGCTACGAGAAATACTTACTTTGATGTATAAGCATGTTAAAACAACAAAGAATACCATTAACATGGTTCTTGATGTACGAAAAATGGAAAAAAGTCCGATTGCTTTAACCTTTCAAACTCAAAACTTAAATCAATGGATAAAGTCTGTCGGAGAGGATTTTCAATTGGAATTTTCCGCTAAAAATATCCGGTCCGTTTACCGATTGGACGAGCGTATTGCAGATTTTAATTTTAATGAAGAGACTTGTGAAAAAATCTTGTCGAACTTGATTATGAACGCCATCAAATTCTCGGAAGACAATTCAGTTATAGAAATACGGACCCGCCAAAACAAAGATAATGTCCGAATTTCCGTTCTTGACGAAGGTCCGGGTATACCGGAAGAAGAAGCCGTTCATTTATTTACCCGTTTTTATCAGGGGACACACCAAAAAGGAGGAACCGGAATCGGTCTTTCCTATGCCAAGACACTGGTGGAACAACATGGTGGCAATATCGGTTATGAACCGGGAAACCCGAAAGGAGCTGTTTTTTGGTTCGAATTACCCTTTAATCCGAACAATCAGTCTTCGCACACATCTTTTGAGCAGATCATCGGAAAAGAAAAAAACAATTTCCCTGATTTTGATCCGGAGGTGGATTTCAAATCCATGAAGGAATACACCATCCTGATTGCCGAAGATCAGCCGGATTTATTGAACTATATGAAAACTTCACTGTCTCCTTATTTCAGAAAAGTCATTCCGACAAATAATGGAAAAGAAGCATTGGACAAAATAAAAAGTTATATTCCCGATATAGTCGTGAGCGATATTATGATGCCGGAAGCGGATGGGTTCGAATTGTGTCGGAAGATAAAGACCGATATTGAAATCAGTCATATCCCGGTGGTTTTACTTACTGCTTTAGGAGATGAAGAAAATACATTAAAAGGTTATAAAACGGGTGCAGATATCTATTTGGCAAAACCTTTTGCTATCGACCTTCTCTTATCTCTTTTAAATAATTTATTTGCTACACGCAATATACTCAAAAAACGATATACCCAAACTACCGGACCGATTACTCCTCAGGAAATCACGTTCAGCAATGCAGACGAGCAATTTTTATCCAAACTGACCCGACTTCTCGAAGAGAATCTTCATACGCCGGATGTGAATATGGATCTTTTTGCCAAAGAAATGGCTATGAGCCGGGCTACGTTTTATAATAAAGTAAAAGCAGTGACCGGCATGAGCGCCAATACCTTTTTTATTCATTTCAAAATAAAGAAAGCCTGTTTATTATTACAAAATCCCGAACTGAGCATAAATGATATTGCATTAGAAGTCGGATTTAACAATCAACGGTATTTCAGTACGGTATTCAAACAAATCACCGGAAAAACCCCGACTCGGTATAGGTTGGAAGGGAAAGGAAACGTGGAAATTAAATAATAATTATTTTGATTCAGCTAAAAAGGAACTTGCATATTTTTCCAAATGATCATAAGCAATTGAAATGTATTCTTCTTTGAATAGATCTTTTTTTCTCTCAGACCACTGCCTTATTGCCGTTACAGTCTCCTCTTTGCTGATATTTTTATTTTCCTTTCTGATAAAATCAACCGAAGCCAGTATTTCCAACGAAAAAGCCGATTGGAAGCCGTTAATAAGATGTAATAAACGCTTTAATCGCTCCGAATCAATTTTCTTCACATAACCACTTACTTCAGAAACTTTGTCATATTGTAATTCGATCGGTTCAAAAGCCGTTAATGTCATCTGCTCCATACCTCGAAGGTATTTTCCATTTAATCCATGTATCAGATGATCTACTTGCCTTGAATAAGGCCCATAGTGGCTTTTTGTAAATTTCAACCGTTGAAACGATGGTTCTTTCAGTCGTTGAAAAAAATAGGCTAGCTTATTTGCTACAAACAAACTGGTAAATTCACCTTGACTTTCATAGTAAAACATTGAATACAGGAGCAATGCTTTCGCATCAGTAAGTTTAACCTCCTTGGAGGATTCTTGTTTCTTTAGAATTCCTTTTATCTTTTCGTTTGGCTCAAAAACAAAAATATCTGTACAGGAAGTTATAGTCCCCAAGTATTTTTCCATTAATGACTTTATTTTATCCCATTCCAGACCTCCGTTTCCGCAACCAAGCGGAGGAATTGCTATACTTTTTATATTATATTCATTAATAACCTTAACTAAATCTTTTAATCCCTTTTCAATATATTCATATTTTGATTTGTGTTTCCAAT
>DAIQOU010000651.1:0-2743 GCA_036787725.1 Bacteroidales bacterium | reverse complement strand
ATATTATATATAGTTGTCTGTTGATTAACAACCTTATCGGTCCTGATACTAATCACATGGTCCGAAACCTTGATCTCATAACCGTTTTCTGCCGTTTCCTCAATATTCGTGTCCGATTTCAATTCTACTTTAATCTCATTCGAAGTTTTCGAGAAGACAGTTCCGTTTGAGCCGGTAATTGTATAATAATAAACATTATTGCTTTCCAATCCGTTTACTTCATAAGACAACACATTGCCCGCCTCCAACTCTTTATACCCGTCGGCCGGTTCAATTATTATTTCCGAACCGTAAGAAAGAGCCACATCATCCAAGGCAACGGCACCCGTTCCGGTCTTATTAAGTTTCACGGAAACAGCATAATACCCTTTCAATTCTTCCGGATCCAAGGAGATCGCTTCTCCTCCGGCTTCATTAGATAAAGGCGTTACCGTGCGTATATTTACCCACCTGTCACCATCAAACGCCAAAACTTCCAATGAATTGGAAGAAACCGCATTTGCTCTGTACCAAAAAGAAAATGAAGAAACGGATTTTTCATACAACGGAGATTCTAAATACTGTCCATGGATATCCATCCGTAAAGCAGGAGAGGCCTCTCCATAATAACCTTCTCCGCTAAATACGGAAGTACAATCAGTACTCCACCCCTGAGGTATCCCTCCGATTCTTCCGGTAAAATCAACCGTTTCGGTTCCTTCCGGATCAGTATATTTCTTCCGATATACATTCAGGATATAAGAATTTGCTTCTTTTAATTCATTCCAGTGAGCCTCAAAAGAAGCCGCTTTTACATTTAGGGCGGCTTTAGCTTCCGGAATATAAAATTCAAATGTAGCATTCAATGTTCTTACGGCAACGAGATCGGACACTTCCGTTTCCGAGAAAAGATCGGCAGCAATGACAGAATAAACATAATTTGATTCCGGGTCCAGCCCTTCTACTGCATAAGAAGTTACATTTTCCACCTTTTTCTTTACAAACCCGACTACGGAAGACAACGACCCGTCTTCATTTACCTTAAAAACATTCAATAAATAATGAGAAGCCTCTGTATTTTCCTTCCATTGAGCAGTGAATCCGGTTTGTGTGATCTCTTTTGCCGGGAATGCTTGCGCCTTTCCCGTTAAATCTTTCCCACCTCGGAACCGGAAGCCGATGATGCCTTCCTCTTCAATGATATCGGTGATCGGTTTATCTATTACCGTGCCTAACCACGTTTTCATTGCGGGTGTGGAGCTGCCTGTGAACGAACGGTTCTTGGAAGTTCCCGGAAAAGCATCTCCTTCTATCGACCCGATCGATTGAATATTATCAGCCTCTATAATATCTGCATGTTGATGATCCGGATCATTATTGACTCGGTTGGTCGACCATAACGATTCATCATAATCAATATGCCATACCAACATTCCATGACCGGGAATATAGGTATCCCATCCTTTTTGTTGTCTGTTTTCAAACAAAAAATATTCATTCGGGTTATCCGTCTTGACTATATAGGCCGTATTATTATCAATTGTATTTAATATCATATTAGCCGGATCCGTCGGTTCTTGCGGCTCCAGCCATCCCAATGCATAACGCTCATACGCAGACATATAAGGAGGAGTATGCTGTTCATTATTATAATTGCCCACATCCAACACCGACCACTTTCCGGGAGTAAAACACCCTTTCTTATTATAATTGGTCTCATATAAATCGGGCAAACCCAACACATGCATAAACTCGTGGGTAAAAGTACCGATACCGCACATAGTACTTCCCGTTCCTCCCTTCAATTCGGCAGAACAAGCATATGTACTCATTAAAACGCCATCCAACACCAAATTAAAAGACTCAATATTAGAAGAGTGAGGCCAAATAGTATTGGCATGTCCTCCATCGGCCTGTCCGTAACCGGCATAATAAACATAAATATTGTCTACTTTTCCGTCTTTATCGTTATCGTATTGAGAAAAATCCACTATATTCTCCAAAAGCTTACACGCTTCAAAAACCATTTCTTCGGGATAGGAATCATTTCTTCCCTGATCATTGGGAGCTCCGTAATAGGACATCTTTTTAGAGACCTTTACCGGTCCGTATACATCAAACCGGGGTAGGAATTTCCCGGATGAATTGGTAATAAAATAATCCCGACAACTGCCGGTAGCTCCATTCAGAGAATAACCTTCTCCGTTGAGCATATCTGCAAATGCCTGATTGGAATTGGGAATTGTAAAGGAATTATCATCAAACTCAACTAAAATTATCAATGCCTTTTGTTCTCCCTGAGAAGGAAAACGTCCGGACTTCAATTGCAATCCCGATCGTAATCGAGCGCTTTCCATTACCTCAACATTCAATGCTTCTTCAATTGCATCTTTATTTAATGTCTGAAGAAAAAGTTGTTCGGAATCAGTTCTTTTCCCTATCTCATGTACTTCTGTAGAAGAACACACAATCCGTTGATCTTCATTTAAAACCGCATAATAAAAATGTCCGTCTTTTTCTTCAATCAAATGACCGTCCAACGTCTTCTTAAAATGAAAAAACTCATCTCCATAGAGTTGAACGGTCAGTTTGGTTCCATCCGATTTCATCATAGTGACGGGTGTCGGAATAGCAGGTACAGCACTCATTTGTTGTACAATGCAGGAACATAAAAGAATAGAGACCATTAAATAAAAGAAGCGTAATTGTATCATCATACCTGCCAATTAAAATTCGTTGTTTTATTACTATCCAAAAAAAGGAG
>DAIQOU010000650.1:0-2746 GCA_036787725.1 Bacteroidales bacterium | reverse complement strand
GTTATTTCCAATATTTTCGGCAAATTAAAATAACCGCAGAGAATATAGCTTTCTGTTCCGAAAGCGCCGCTCTCCACGCATCCGCTGGCTCCTCCGTTACGCGCATCTTCTATCTTTTTTCCTTGGTTGACCAGTTCTTGTATAATGGCATCCGTATTGAAAATAGAAGGTTGTCCAAACCCTGTCTTAGTAATCTTTACGGCTCGATCTATAAAATCATCGGGATTCAAACGACTCAGTTGAACCATCGAACTCGGTTGAAGCAATCGCATCTCTTCAATGACATCCAATAATAAAAAAGAGACTTCATTCACGGCATCTTTTCCTTCGGAAGTCAATCCTCCCAAATTAATCAGACAAAAGTCCGTATAAGTATTACTTTCTTCCGCAGTAACTCCGATTTTAGGGGGGGACGGATGATTATTAAACTTAATCCAAAACGATTCCAACAGTTCGACTGCCCGTTCACGGGTCAACGTGCCGGCCTCCGTTTCCGCTTTATAAAAAGGATATAAATGTTGATCCAAACGCCCCGGATTAAAAGAATCCCACGGATTCAATTCGGTCACTACGCCCAAGTGTATAAACCAATAATGTTGCAATACTTCGTAAAAGGAAGAAGGGGCATGTGCCGGTACCCGTCGGCAAATACGCGCCATTTCTGTCAACTCAGCCTTCCGAACGGCATCCGGTTCCGAAAGGACCGATTCTTCCAATTTCTCCGCATGCCTTTCCGCAAACCGGATAATCGCTTGAGCCGTTATTTTCATGGCCTTTAATTCTTCTCTTTTATCATAGGCCGACGGATCATTCATCCAATCCAAGGAATTCATACTTTGCTCGATATCTTTTATAATATCCATCATTCCTTTCGCATAAATTTTATAGCCGGCTACCGTATGACCGGGAGCACGTTGTTCCATAAATTCCGTAAATATGCCGGCTGAATAGGCGTCATGCCATTCGGAAGACATCGTTTCCATAATGCGATCTCGATTGGATCGTCCTTTCCAAAAAGGAATAATGACTCTTTCATAGGCTTCCCGGGTTTCATCATCAACTCGAAACCACACTTTTTTTCTTGAATTCAGGATATCCAAATCCGGCAACGAATGAACCGTTATTTCCGGATAAGTGGGGGTTGCTTTAGGAGCGGGACCCCGTTCTCCTACAATTAATTCATGATCGTTAATACAAATCGTTTTATTCATTAACACATAATCAAACGACTTGGCTCGTTGTACGGGTACAGAATCTCCGAACGCTGTATGATCCCTGTAAAATTCGGTCATTAACAACGCTCTTTCAGCCGAAATTCGATTGATCGCATTCAGACTTTGTTCTCTCAATTGCTTTATTCTCGGTGTCATATTTTTATATTTATTTTAGATCTTAGCCGCCGATGTTGGTTCGGAAACCGGCCAATTCAAATTGTTGCTTCACGTTAACCAACTCTTCTTTTGCCAATGATCCCATTTTCTCTAATTTATTGGAAAAACGAAATCGCTCGTATTTATGGATTGCCGTATTATGATAAGGCAATAAATCAACTCCCTCAATACAATCCGGCAACTTCTTTAAATAATCGATACTCTGCCGAATATTTTCTGAAGTAAAACTGATTCCGGGGATCATCGGTATTCGAATACGTACCTTTTTTCTTTCATTTAATAAACGAGTTAAATTTTCCAACACCAACTTGTTTGAAACGCCGGTATGAACCTTATGTAATTTTTCATCCATGATTTTCAAATCATACAAAAACAAATCGATATAAGGAAGCAGTTCTCTTAAAGTCGCCCAAGATGCAAATCCGGAAGTATCCACTGCCGTATGTATCTCTTCTCGTTTACATACGATCAACATCTCTTTCAAAAATTTCGGCTGCATAAGCGGCTCTCCTCCCGAAAACGTCACTCCGCCTCCCGACTCTTCCATAAAAATACGGTCTTTCTTCAACTCGTCCCATAATTGATCAGAGGTAATTTCATATCCCACGGTTTCATCTTCCGTAAAAATTTTGTTCCCGACCTTTACATTCTTACGCACCACACAAATCTTCGTATCCATACTCTCGGGATTATGGCACCAATCACAAGCAAGCGGACATCCTTTCATAAAAACAGTTGTCCGGATGCCGGACCCGTCATGCACCGCAAAACGCTTTATATCAAACAGAATACCTTTCATTAAGAAATGACAAAAGATTAAAAAATAAAAAAGAAGGAAAAAGAAGATTAGAAAAAGAAAGGATCAAAGCATCCAACACTCATACAAACCTTTTCCCGATTTGTTGAGCATATTACCGATATGTCCGCAGGCATATAACATATAAAATTGTTTTTCGGGATGCAAGTTAACGGCAAATTCTATAAAATCAAAGAGAAAAACAGAAATTAATTAAACAAAGAATGGTTGAATAAAGAATAAAAGATAAATGTAAAAGCAACTAATGAAAGAACATTCAACTTTCAGTCAAACAAAGCAATAAAAATATCTCTACCTTTGCTCAATGATCCTATTGCATGATTTCAAACACCACCTGCACTCGGGAATCCAATGGTTAAAAAAACAGGAGAAGTGGAACCCGGAAGTGAAAATTCACCTGAATTCATTGGGGAGTTCCCAACTCGATTACTATCTGGGCAACCTGTCTCCGGAAAAAATCAAAGAAGAAATTTATGGCTATTTGGAAAAAAGAAAATTGGCTTCTAAAACCGACTATATACAATGGATCAAAGACAAT
>DAIQOU010000649.1:0-2746 GCA_036787725.1 Bacteroidales bacterium | reverse complement strand
TTAGGCTTTTAATAAATATTCACTTACATTTGCATTCAGACTAATCAATTTAATTAATATACAATGAATGACATCAGTTTAATGAACAAAGCGGCCGATAATATTCGGATATTGGCAGCATCTATGGTGGAAAAAGCAAAATCAGGACATCCCGGAGGAGCTATGGGGGGAGCCGATTTTATTAATGTATTATACAGCGAATTTTTGGTTTATGATCCCGAGAATCCGACATGGGAAGGGCGCGACCGATTCTTTTTGGATCCGGGGCATATGTCTCCCATGCTTTATTCGACGTTGGCGTTGGCGGGTAAATATTCAATGGATGAACTGAAACAATTTCGTCAATGGGAAAGTGTAACTCCCGGTCATCCCGAATTGGATGTAAACAGAGGTGTAGAAAATACTTCCGGTCCGTTGGGACAAGGACATGTGTATGCTATTGGAGCTGCCATTGCCGCCAAATTTCTTAAACACCGATTTGGTGATGCTATGGGACAAACGATTTATACTTTTATTTCAGACGGAGGAATTCAGGAGGAAATATCTCAAGGAGGAGGTCGTTTGGCCGGTTATTTGGGATTGGATAACCTGATTATGTTTTATGATTCGAACGGAATACAGTTATCTACCGAAACAAAAGCCGTTACTTCGGAAGATGTGGCTAAGAAATATGAAGCATGGGGATGGAAAGTAATTTCAATTAACGGAAATGATGTAGGTGAAATTCGTGCGGCATTAAACGAAGCGAAAGCGGAAAACGATCGACCTACTCTTATCATTGGAAATACAATTATGGGCAAGGGGGCATTGGCTGCCGATGGAAGTTCTTTCGAAAACAAAACTGCTACACATGGAATGCCCTTGGGTGAAGCCGGAGCTTGCTATGTGAGTACCATTAAGAACTTAGGTGGTGACAGCGAAAGTCCTTTCCGAATTTTCCCGGAAGTGAAAGAACTGTATGCAAAACGAAAAGAGGAATTAGTGCAAATTGTTTCCGAGAAGAAAGCATCTTATGATGCTTGGGCTAAAGTAAACCCCGAATCGGATGCGAAATTTAAAAAATGGTTTTCTAAAGAAGTTCCCGATGTATCTTGGGAATCTATTGAACAAAAACCCGGACAGGCTACACGAGCAGCTTCTGCTACGGTGTTGGGTGTTTTGGCAGAGAAGGTAGAAAATATGATTGTTTCTTCTGCCGACCTTTCCAATTCGGACAAGACAGATGGTTTTCTTAAAAAGACCCATGCTTTTTCTAAAGGAGATTTCAGCGGTTCGTTTTTGCAAGCCGGGGTTTCGGAATTTACCATGGCGTGTGTGTCTATCGGGATGTCATTACACGGAGGAGTAATTCCTGCTTGTGCCACCTTCTTTGTCTTTTCAGATTATATGAAGCCTGCCGTTCGTATGGCTGCATTGATGGAACAACCGGTGAAGTTCATTTGGACACATGATGCTTTCCGCGTGGGAGAAGACGGTCCGACGCATGAACCCGTAGAACAGGAGGCACAAATTCGTTTAATGGAAAAGTTGAAGAACCATAAAGGAAATAATTCTACGTTGGTGCTTCGTCCTGCCGATGTTCAGGAGACTACGGTGGCTTGGAAGTTAGCTATGGAAAATACGCATACTCCTACTGCATTGATTTTTTCCAGGCAAAATATAAAAGACCTTCCTGCAAAAGAATCTCGTTACAAAGAGGCATTACAAGCAGCTAAAGGAGCTTATGTAGTCGAATGCGACGGTGATCCGGATGTTATTTTATTGGCTTCCGGTTCAGAGGTTGCTACCTTGGTAGAGGGAGCAGAACTGTTGAGAAAAGATGGTGTAAAGGTGCGTATCATATCGGTTCCTTCGGAAGGACTTTTCCGAAGTCAAAGTAAAGAATACCAAGAGGCTGTAATTCTTCCCGGAAAGAAAATATTCGGTTTGACCGCCGGTCTTCCCGTTACTTTACAAGGATTGGTTGGGAATAACGGAAAAATCTGGGGATTAGAGTCTTTTGGTTTCTCCGCTCCTTATAAAGTGTTGGATGAAAAACTGGGCTTTACCGGTGAAAATGTATATAAACAAGTAAAAGAAATACTTTAACAATTACGGACTATAAACCGGTTTACAATCCCGGACATAAATTTGAAATGGAACAATTAATTGGCCTTGCATCGGATCATGCAGGGTATGAACTGAAAGAGTTTGTAAAAAGTGTTTTGAATGAGAATGGTATACAATACCGGGACTTTGGAACTTTAACTCCGGATAGGTGTGATTATCCCGACTTCGGTCATCGATTGGCGGAAGCGGTTGCTACCGGAGAGGTGTTTCGCGGGATAGCGGTTTGCGGTACAGGGAATGGGATTAACATTGCCTTGAACCGACATTCCGGTATTCGTTCGGTTCTTTGTTGGAATGAAGAAATTGCACGCTTGACACGCTTGCATAATGATGCCAACGTGCTCGTTCTGCCCGGTCGATTTATCGATAAGGAAGAAGCTCGAAAATGTATATTGACTTTCCTTTCTTCGCCATTTGAAGGAGGAAGGCATACAGACCGTATCAAAAAAATCGAAGTGGTTCGGTAGACCGTTTTATTCTTAATAAATATACACTCATCAAGAGTAAAAAGAGGCCTTTCTTTATGAACAGGTCTCTTTTTTTACTCAACGATTCCGGGAATCGGGAAAATTGCAATTGTTTGATTTTTAACGGAAATATCTATCATATTATAAAGTTAATTTATAAAAACAACGAC
>DAIQOU010000648.1:0-2748 GCA_036787725.1 Bacteroidales bacterium | reverse complement strand
TATTTGTACGACCGGAAGAGCCGTTATTTTAGATAGTATTCTGTTTTAAATCCATCCAATAGAAATAAAGACATCCTGCCGGTTCGAGTGCAACAGGATCATTGAAAAAAGAAAGTTTGAAGTTCTCTTTATTTTTTGACATTAAAGATGTTAAATAAGAATTATCTTTGTCGTTGGTTATTTTCAACTAAATTCATTGATTGTATGAATACAGACTTTAAAAGAACATTGATTACTTCGGCATTGCCTTATGCAAACGGTCCGGTTCACATCGGACATATGGCCGGAGTATATGTCCCGGCGGATATTTATGCCCGCTATTTGCGCCTGAAAGGAAGAGAAGTGTTATTTATCGGAGGATCCGACGAGCATGGAGTCCCGATTGCGCTGAAAGCCAAGAATGAAGGTGTTACGCCTCAACAGGTAGTCGATCACTATCATTATATGATCAAGAAGTCATTTGAAGAATTTGGTATTACCTTCGATATATATTCCCGTACCACTTCCGAGATTCATTATAAAACTGCATCCGATTTTTTCCGGACTTTATATGATAAGGGAGAATTTATAGAAAAAACGTCTGAACAATATTATGATGAAGAGGCCCACCAATTTTTGGCCGATCGTTATATTACCGGAAAATGCCCGCATTGCGGAAATGAACGGGCTTACGGGGATCAATGTGAGGCTTGCGGGACCTCTTTGAGTCCGTTGGACCTGATTGATCCGAAGTCTGCCGTTAGCGGAAGCGTTCCGGTATTGAAAGAGACAAAACATTGGTATCTGCCGTTGGATAAGCATGAAGGCTGGTTGAAGAAATGGATATTGGAAGATCATAAGGAATGGCGTTCGAATGTGTACGGACAATGCAAGTCTTGGTTGGATATGGGACTTCAGCCGCGCGCAGTCAGTCGCGACCTGGATTGGGGAGTCCCCGTACCTGTAGAAGGAGCTGAGGGGAAGGTGCTGTATGTTTGGTTTGATGCCCCGATCGGTTACATATCCAATACGAAAGAATATGCTCCGGAGGATTGGGAAAAATGGTGGAAGGATGAGGAAAGCAAATTGGTTTGTTTTATCGGAAAAGATAATATCGTTTTCCATTGTATCGTTTTCCCGGCGATGTTGAAAGCGGAAGGGAGTTTTATTCTTCCTGAAAATGTACCGGCTAATGAGTTTCTTAATCTGGAAGGCGATAAAATATCTACTTCGAGAAACTGGGCGGTATGGCTGCATGAATATTTGGAAGAATTTCCGGGAAAACAAGATGTATTGAGGTATGTATTGACGGCCAATGCTCCGGAAACCAAGGATAACGATTTTACCTGGAAAGATTTCCAGGCCAGAAATAACAACGAACTGGTAGCGGTGTTGGGCAATTTTATCAACCGGGCCATGGTACTTACTCATAACTATTTTGAAGGTGAAATCCCTGTTAGGGGAGAGTTAAACGAGTATGATCGGGAAACCTTAGCCGAATTTGCCGGTATTCGATCCGAATTGGAGAAAAATCTGGAGAATTACCGGTTTCGCGATGCTCTTAAAGAAGCGATGAATCTGGCACGCATCGGAAATAAATACCTGGCGGATACAGAACCTTGGAAGACTGTGAAGACGGACAAGGAACGAACCGCAACCATTCTGAACATCAGCATGCAGATTACGGCTAATCTGGCCATTGCATTTGAACCGTTTTTGCCTTTTTCTGCCAAAAAAATTAAAGAATTGTTGGGAAAAGAAGATTTTGGCTGGCATCAATTGGGTTCCGGTGATCTTCTTCCGGCCGGGCATCGGGTGAATAAATCGGATTTGTTGTTTGAAAAAATAGAAGACGAAGTAATTGAAGCTCAAGTTAAAAAATTGGCGGACGCTAAAAAAGCCAACGAAGAAATGAATTACCGGGCCGAACCGCAAAAGGAAACGGTCGCCTTTGATGATTTCACCAAATTGGATATTCGTGTCGGAAAAGTAGTGGAATGCAAAAAAGTGCCGAAAGCCGATAAATTACTTCAGTTTAAGATTGATGACGGACTGCAAGGACGTACCATCGTATCGGGAATCGCAAACTATTATCAGCCGGAAGAGTTGATCGGTAAGAATGTCTGTTTTATTGCCAATTTGGCGCCCAGAAAATTGAAAGGAATTGAATCGGAAGGAATGATCTTGTCGGCCGAAAATCCCGATGGAAGTTTGGTATTGATACAACCGATGGCGGATGCCAAGCCCGGCAGTTGTGTAAAATAACTTCCGGAAGCAAATAGAATAGATTGGAAGGGTGAGGGTGTGTCAAAAGAACTCTTGGTCTTTTGATACCCTCTTTTTTGTTTAGTTAATAATCTGCTTGAATTTCGTACGAAATAAATCCTTTATTTTCGGCAAATTAATGCGAATACTGCGGAGAATTATTCGTTTGCTCGCGAAGAAACTTTCGTTCCCTCGCGTGGTATCTTTCGTCCCCTCGCGAGGGAACGAAAGATACCACGCGACAAGACGAATAAATAATAGGAATAAAAAATCTAATTTTATACTTGCCGAGAACTTGTCGGAAAGCAAATCAAACGTACCCTGGATGTAATGCGATGATTTATTTTTAAGAGAGATATAAAGGCTGTTTTATTCGATTGAGTCTCGATTAGTTCGTCATCCCTGTTCTCCGACGTTTTCTATTAATATCCGGAATAAAAAACAGATATGCATTTTCGGAGAAGTATTGAGATTGTTAATTAATATTAATGCAATAATCTTTTT
>DAIQOU010000647.1:0-2755 GCA_036787725.1 Bacteroidales bacterium | reverse complement strand
AAAGCTGCCGTTTTGGCCAACAAAAAGAAGCGACGGGAAGCAATCGGGCTGTATGAAAAACTGGCAGAAAAAGCATCCAAAAACGCGGATGCGTATTATGTGATGGAAGCTTACCGTATGGCCGGGCACTTTTATTACGAATACGGGGAACTTACGGTCGCCCTGGAAACGCTCCTGCTCAGTCTTTACGGAGGCAGCTACCTCGAAAAGGAAGTTCGCAGGCAATCGACTTTTTTGTTTTCGGCTTCGCTTGCTTATTATTTGGCCGATAAGGTATGGGATGAAGGTCGAATCAAGATGCTTCACGAAGTATTGGAAGAATGGCTGGGTTCCGACTGGAAAGAACTTATCGAAGACGAAGACATGAAAAAAGTAAAAGACAGACGGAAATCGTCCTTATTCAGTTAAAATCAGATTATTGAAATTATGGCAGGAACAAGCAATAAAGGATTCGCCGAAGCATTCGGTGAAAAAAAGAATGCATTGGATCATTTGCAAAAGGATTTGGCAAGTATCTTACCGTCCATGCCGGGTATGCCGGTAGCCAAGTTTTATGATATATCCATAGGAATTGACTTTCATCCCACCATTGCCCCTCCTTCCTTCGGAGTACCGGTGCCCGTACCTCATATCGGTATGATTTTCGACATTATGGCGTTTGTCATGGCTGCCGTATTTCCGAAACCGCCCACCCCGGATGCAAATACGGATGCGGGAGATGATTCGCAAGCAGCAGAAAGCGGGGGAGAAGAAGGAGAGTATGTCGATCCCGACGATAATCCCGTACCCCCGCCGGAACCGCCTCCCGCCTCCCTCTCGCTGATGAATCTGGCACAAGGCATGGCTCCGTCGGTAGAAGTACACGGAAGATGGATCGGACAGGCAGGCATATCTATCCAGCACCTTCCGGGCATTATTCTTCACGCACTCCCCACGGTACCTCCGATGGCATCGTCGGAAATGTGGATGGGCAGTTCGACGGTATTGGCGGACGGCGGTCCGTGCACCACCCAGTTTCATCCGGCTTTATCGTGTAACATAGTAGGTTTCCCTTCCATATTGAGAAAATTGAAGCCTCCGAAACCGAAAGTCTCGCTGATGGCCCCCACCGCCATGCTTACAACCATTATCTCATTCGGCAAACCCGTTTTGGTGGGCGGTCCTCCGACAATAGATCTTTTTCAACTCGGATTGAAGTTGGGACTGAAGGGATTGGGAAAACTGGGTAAAGCAGGCGGACGATTCGCTCGAAAGCAGGCCAACAAGATAAAGGCATTCAACCGGGCAGGCAGGAAATTTCAGGTTTTTATTAAAAGAGGAGTAAAAAATCCCAAATTAAAGAAAATACTTCAATTTGTTAAATGCCGTGTGTTCGGAGAACCGGTAGATGCGGCATCGGGACGGGTATATCATACCAATGTGGATTTTGAATTACCGGGACCGATCCCGCTGGTTTGGGAACGAACTTACTACAGCGATGCCGAGATGGACGGACCGTTGGGATATAACTGGCATCACGGTTACAACATGGGTATTTACGACATGGGAGACGAAACGTTTACCCTCCGGTTGCCCGACGGACGAGAAACCGCCCTGCCTTATTTGGACATCGGCGAGAGCGGATATTATGACCGTATGGAACAATTGGCCTGGTACCGGGATAAAAACGGATATCATCTGGAAGACGGGAACGGGTTGCTTTATTTCTTTGAAGGTCCGAAAAATAAGGAAGGATATCGAATGCTCTCTCGCATGGCGACCAAAGCCGGATTTGAAATATTGTTCAAATATAACCGAGAGGGAAGTTTATTGCAAATTACCGATTCCAGAAATCAAAAAATATTCGTCGATACGGACGAAGAAGGCCGTATAACATGCATTTATATGATTTCGGATGAAGAAAGAACCGATTTGGTGCGCTACCGTTACGACGGTAACGGAAATATGGTTGAGACACTGGATGCCTTAGATGTAAGCAAATATTTTGAATATAAAGGACATTTACTGACCAAACTGACCAATCAAAGCGGATTGAGTTTTTACTGGGAATATCAAGGGAAGGGCGATGATTCGAAATGCATACACACATGGGGAGACGGAGGCATATTGGAATACCGGTTCGAATACGGAAACGGAGTAACCCGAACCGTAAACAGCCTGGGACATAAAGAAGAATATTATTACGACGAAAACAAACTGATATACAAGATTGTCGATGCCAACGGAGGCGTAACACGTCAGGTTTACAACGGTTATCAGGAATTGGAAATTGTCGTAAATCCGCAAGGGTTTTCAACCAAAACTTCTTTCAACGAATACGGAAAACCCGTATCGATCACCGACGAAAACGGAAATTCGACCGGTTACCGCTACGACGACAGGAGGAGACTGACGGGAGTTGCTTCTCCGGGAGGTGCAAGCCTTTCGATGGAATACGACAAAGAGGACCGTTTAGTCAAAAGAACCGATCCGGAGGGAGAGACTTTCGAATATACCTATGAAGGTCCGAACCTGAAAACGGTAAGCGACAATCGGGGAAACAATATCAACCTGCAATACAACGATTGGAATGATTTGGTTGAATTGACTTATTCCAACGGTTTGCATCGAACATGGGAATACGATGAAGCGGGACGACTGATCTCTTCGCGCGACGTGAACGGAAATTACACGCACTACGGCTACGACAAAGCCGATAACCTGATTCGTTTGGAAGAACCTGACGGGAACGTGCATTTTTTTGAATACAATGCAT
>DAIQOU010000646.1:0-2759 GCA_036787725.1 Bacteroidales bacterium | reverse complement strand
TTTATTCCTGAAAAGATACAAGATTAAATAATAAAGTCCAATGCCGGCTAAAGACAATAAAACAGAAAAACTCTCCGGGAAATAGAGAAACCGGAAAGAAAACAGCAATACCAGAACAAGGATCATAGGAATAACGAAAGCATACCATACCGCTACTAATCCGATTCGCGAAGCTCCCGATACAATTACTTTATCACCTATATTAAAAGTATTATTTTCAATGGGTATTCTGATGGTTTTTTCTTTCATTTCCGCAACATTGCACATTGCTTTCGCATGACAACCGGAACAGGCAGAAACCTGAAGAATATTAACAAAGACAGCATCTCTTTCAACAATCGAAATGACACCTTCATGTTCTATTTTTTCCTTCATTTTGCAACACAGACATTACAATTCGAGGCAAATATAAGGAATAATTAACACACTTTTCACTTAAAAGAACTTAAATAAATAAAAAAGTATGAATCGGCTGAAAAATACTTGATTTGCCTAAAGGAATAAAAGGCGCCCGGACCGGGAGGATTAAGGCTGTTTAATCCACACCGGATCATGAACCTTTGCTTTGGACCTGCTATAAAATAAATCCTCTTTTTCGGGAATGGCAATGGCATAAGACCGTCCGGCAGTGACCGGTAAATTCGTTTGCCTCAACCAAATATTAAAATCTTTCAATTGAGCATACGTAATATCATATTTTAAGGCAAACTCCGCCAGATCTTTTATTTCTTCCGTAACAACCACTTCTTTTGTTCTTACGGGATTATATAAGTTCTCTTTTCTCAATAAAAAGCCGTAACGATAAGGATTAGAAAATATTTCTTTGACAGCCATCATCCGAAAAACATATCGAGAAGTCTCTTCCACCAATAAAAGATCAAAAGAATCTTTTGCTCGTTGTTCTCTAAGTTGAGAACTGATCCTACCCATCCCGGCATTATAAGAAGCAGCTACAGTGGTCCAATCTCCATATTTGGCGTAAGCTTCTTTCAGATAACGGCATGCAGCCACCGTCGATTTTTCAATATGATACCGTTCATCCACATGCGAACTGATTTCCAATCCGTATCTTTTTCCCGTATCACTCATGAATTGCCACAGTCCGGCAGCCCGGGCCGGAGAAAGCGCCCTGGGATTGAGATTGCTTTCAATAACAGCCAAGTATTTAAAATCATCCGGAATATTATTGGCTTTCAAAATTGGCTCGATAATAGGAAAATAACGATTCGCTCTCTTAATAAGCAATAAAGTAGTAGAATGAAAATAAGCAAATGAATTTAATTCCCGGTCATAACGTTCCCGCATATCGATTCGGTCCAATTTAACTGTTTTTCCGCAAAATTCGACTTGAGCAGGAGGAGCTAAAGATACCGTAATGGCAGCCACTTTAGGTTTCTCTTCGTTCACCGCTTCAATGTTTTTATTCCCCAACAAAAAGAAAGATAAAAATACCAAAAGACTGATACTTATCAAAATCAACAAATAATTATAATATTTCATACGTCATTACTTATTTTGACCTTATCACATTCACATCACTCGCAAATTTTCTGCTTTTTCCATCGGTCGTCTTTACTTCACACACAAAATAATATACTCCGGTAGGAACTACTTTTCCCCGGACTTTTCCGTCCCACCCCTTAGTCGGATCTTCCCAATAATATAATTGATTTCCCCACTGGCTGAAAATCCACCCCCGGAATTTTGCAATGGAACGAAAAGCAACTTTGAATTCATCATTTACTCCCGGACTGCCTCCCGGACTGAACGCATTGGGTATTTTAATGTAAAAATCCGATATGGTAATATTGAACGTTTTTGTAGAATCAACACAAGCTTCATTTCCTACTTCAAGGGTAACTGTGTATTTTCCCTCTTCCTTAAATTCATAGCGAAACTCTTTACCATAATAAGTAACAGGAGTTAATTTCGGATGACGTAATCTCCATGCATAAGAATTAGCTGTCGGTTCGTTTCCATAAGCAGTAAATGTAATATCAATCGGCCCCGAACCGCCTAAATCACCTTCCGGAATTTCATATTGCATATCCTCAAAACTCATATTCGTAAACTCCTTACGAATAATAGCCGTATCCGCCTGTGCTTGTACAGCTACAGCCTGAAAAACAGGGGTACTTATTTTCCTCTCCAATCCGAAATGTTCAGCAAAAAGATCGCCGGTTAAGGTAAATTCAGTGTCCTTTAAGATTGTATCTGTCGGAGAAATTTCTCCTACCGAGTTCAAGGTTTCTTCGCCCGCTTTATCTATAAAAGACAAGATGTCTTGATTCCATTCCAAGGTAGTATAAGTAAGTTTGTATTTCCGTCTTATTTCTTTGGGTATTCCGTTGGGATAATTATACATAATGGTTTTTTCATCTACATCTGCAATCAAATTTACAGTGCCACAAATATCCTCTCCCGCATCTCCGATAATAAAAGAGTTGAACACCGGCAAATAATCTCTATAATTAATAATCCAAATGTAAGTAGACCCCGAAACAAAATATCCGTACCCGGATTCAATGTCCTTGATTACAGAAGTTCTTCCGGTCTGTT
This sequence comes from Bacteroidales bacterium, assembly GCA_036787725.1. Classification (GTDB taxonomy): domain Bacteria; phylum Bacteroidota; class Bacteroidia; order Bacteroidales; family Azobacteroidaceae; genus DAIQOU01. The sequence continues at coordinate 200 of DAIQOU010000646.1, read as the reverse complement.
CACACGGAACAGCCACGCGATCACTCTCCGATTCTTTATATTTATACCACTGATGCGAATAATCACCCGAAGATGTAAAAGAAATCTCAGCTCCTTCCAGCCCGTTCAAAAAATAAACATCTATCTTTTGCATACTATTCGCTTCTGCCAATAAGGGAATGCCTCCACCGCCTTTCACAGTATATTGAGCCGTTAACGAG
>DAIQOU010000645.1:0-2765 GCA_036787725.1 Bacteroidales bacterium | reverse complement strand
AATTCGATGGCTTTTTCATATTGTTGGGAGGTATCGTAGATTTTGAGCAGTTCTCCTCTAAATCTGCCCACATTCAGTCCCCATACGGCTTCATTTTCTTGCCGGACCATTTCGCTCAGGTAGCGGGCTGCACTGTCCGGTTTGTTAAAGAACCAGGCCATATGATATTGGTAGAAAAGGGTAAAGAAAGGATCATCGGGAATGCTGTCGTGGTATTGCTCCCGGTAATTCATTGCATCAAAACACCGGCCTTCGTTTAACAGATCAATAAGTTCTTGCGTATGGTCTCGTTGTCCGTAAAAAGGAACCGGGATCAGTAGTATAAAAATAAAGAATAATAATTTGCTTTTCATGTTGGTAAGTATTTAAAGGCTGTTTTTATAAATAATCACACTGCGTTTCCCGGAGTTTCCGGTTTTCCATTACTCTTCGGAAGTAATCGATTGTTTTATGTAATCCCTCTTCCAATTTCACGGTAGGTTTCCAATCTCCGAGGTATTTGGTTGCCAATGAGATATCGGGCCTGCGTCGGGTGGGATCGTCTTGGGGTAAAGGGAGATAAACAATCTTAGAACGGGAACCGGTCAAAGCGATAACCGTTTCGGCCAACTCCCGGATTGAAAATTCTTCGGGGTTTCCAATGTTGACGGGTCCCGTAAAACCGTCCTCGGTTTGCATCATACACAGCATGGCTTTCAGCAGGTCGTCGATGTATTGAAAACTGCGGGTTTGAGTTCCGTTGCCATAAATGGTGATGTCTTCGTTACGTAATGCTTGTACAATAAAATTGGAAATCACCCGACCGTCGTTTACGCTCATGTGCGGACCGTAGGTATTGAAAATACGTATAATCTTCACATTCACCTGTTTTTGTCGATGATAATCCATAAAAAGAGTTTCGGCACATCGTTTTCCCTCATCATAACAGGAGCGAACCCCGATGGGATTCACGTTTCCCCGGTATAATTCGGATTGAGGATGCATGATCGGATCACCGTATACTTCGCTGGTCGATGCTTGTAATATCTTTGCATGCGTTCGGGCAGCCAATTCCAACATATGAATAGCTCCCAACACAGATGTTTTGGACGTTTGAATAGGATCGTATTGGTAGTGAACGGGAGAAGCCGGACAGGCGAGGTTGTATATTTCGTCTGCTTCGACATAAATATCGTTTATAATGTCGTGTTGTACCAATTCAAAACGGGAATTACCTTGTAAATGCTTGATATTCTTTTGGGAACCGGTAAAGAAATTGTCTAAACAGACTACGTGATGTCCTTCATGGATTAAGCGGGTACACAGGTGAGAACCGATAAACCCGGCTCCTCCGGTAACTAAAATTTTCTTTCTGTTTTTATTCATTTTGCTAATCGTTTTTGCATGGTTAAAGGGCACGAGGATGATATTCATCCCTGCCGATCGGATGTTTAATCCCGTTTTGGGGGATTGTTGTATATTATGTCCGATTAATAATGAGCCAATTCCGTATAAGAAGATCGAAAATAAACCGGCAGTTAAGTAAGGTGCTTAATTGTCCGGTATAGATTAACGGCTTCGCGAACAATTTCGTCCATATTATAATAGGTATAGGATCCCAAACGTCCGGCAAAATAAATATTTTTACTTTGGTTGGCCTTTTGTACATATTGCTTATATCGCCGGTTGTTTTCCTCGGTATTGACAGGGTAAAAAGGTTCTTCCTCTTCTTCCCGGGAAACCGGGTATTCTTTTGTAATGACAGTGTGGGGTTGGCTGCCGAATTCAAAATGCTTGGACTCTATAATACGGGTATAGGGTGTTTCCCGATCTGTGTAATTAACAACTGCACATCCTTGATAATTATCTGTTTCCAATGTTTCTGTTTCGAAACGTAACGATCGGTATTCCAATCGTCCGTAGCAGTAATCGTAATATTGGTCTATTGTCCCGGTATAAACAGTGATCTTTGCTTCCTTGGCCAACTCTTTATGAGAAAAGTAGTCTGTATTTATTAACACTTCGGCGTCAGAAAAACAGGTTTCAAAAATCGGATTATAACCTCCGACGGGTATACCCTGATAGGGATCGTTAAAATAATTATTATTGTATGTGAACCGAAAAGGCAACCGGCGTATAATAAAAGCCGGTAATTCTTTTGAATCTTTACCCCATTGTTTTTCCGTATACCCCTTGATCAATTTATAATAAATGTCTTTCCCTGCTAAAGATAAAGCCTGTTCTTCCAGGTTTCGGGGATGGGCTATGGGTACACGTTGGGATTCTATTTTGGCAAAAGCTTCTGCCGGAGTACGTGTTTTCCACAACCGGTAAAATGTATTCATATTAAAAGGAAGATTATAAATCTCTCCTTTATAGTTGGCCAAGGGTGTATAGATGAAATGATTGAATTTGCACAACGAGTTCATATATTCCCAAACCGAAGGATCGGAAGTATGAAAGATATGAGGTCCGTAGGCATGAACCCGGATTCCTTTTCTGTCTTCACAATATAAATTTCCTCCTATATGGGAACGTTTTTCTATGACCAAACATCGTTTGCCTTCTTTAGAGGCTTCTCTTGCAAAAATGGCATTAAAAAGTCCTGCTCCTACCAACAGGAAATCGTAAGGGCTTGTTTTTTTCATTGTTTTAGGGTTTTATCGCTTTTCATGATTGTCTGTATTATTAAGGATGAGGAGTATTATTGATGGTAAATCGTTTTTTATCCTTCGCAAATTTATAAGTATATAATTATTTTTAAGGTGGACATTCGAGTCGTTGAG
>DAIQOU010000135.1:2951-10142 GCA_036787725.1 Bacteroidales bacterium | reverse complement strand
GCAGTAAGGTCCCCCGGTAAAAGAACCCCGAAGCGGGTTCAACCTCTCCGGGGTTGATGTGAGTGGGGTATCCGTATTAAAGCCCTTTGGGCTTTCTCCGAGACGAAACTTACAATCCGTAACTTATTCAAAGAACAATCGGTCTTTTGATACACCTTCCTCTTTGTTCTTTATTCTAATAAGGAATACGGGTATTAAGCATTTTAACAATATTATCACTTTCTTCTCTCGACATAAGCATGGCTTTTTCGGAAGTACCGTAGCCGATTTCCCGGATGCCGTTTTCCAATCCTTTGAGTACCCCTCCGGCAAATTCTTCGGGAGAGACGGCATTCAGATGCAAACCTGCTCCTCCCAAGTTGGTATTGACCATAGGGGGTATTATTTCTATTACTTCTACCGATGTTTCGGAGAGCTGATAGCGTAGGCTGATTGTGAAATTATGGAGAGCGGCTTTCGTTGCACAATAAACCGGAGCGGCGGCCATCGGAGCAAAAGCCAGTGCAGACGATACATTCAAAATCGCGGCATCGGATTGCTTTACCAGATGGGGGAGTAATAAAGAGATCAGATGAAGGGGGGCGTCCAGATTCGTTGCTATTTCTTTCCGGTAATCTTCCCAAGATAAGGGAGTTTTCAGAAAATTGAATCGTTGTTGTATGCCCGCATTATTAACCAATACATTCAAACCGGGATATTTATTTAATAACCGTTCGGCGAGGGAGGTCCGCTCTTCCGCTTTTGAAATATCGCACGCCTCCGTATGTATCTCGGGCAACCTTGATGACACTTCTTGGAGTTTTTGTTCATTCCTTCCGCATATAATTACGGTGTTGCCTTCTTTCAAAAATATTTCTGCCAGTGCCAGGCCTATTCCGGCATTTCCTCCGGTAATAAAAATGGTATTTCCTTTTGTTTTCATTCTGATATATGATTTATAATAAATAAAATGAGTTTCTGATACCGGGTGCGAAAAACCGATTATTTTACCTCGTTTTTTTAGCTGAGTTATAAACGGTCCGCATCGTTTCGGAGCGTCCTTTTTATCCTCCTGATCATATAAAACCGGTAAATAATCGATTAAGTTTAGCAAATTTACTTTTTTATTTTGCTTGATTAAGCAGAATATCAACTATTGACTAAATTTGGATGGAAAAGGCTATGTCCTGTATCAGATTTGCAATAACCGGAACAACTGGTTCCGATTATAATTGCCCGGTTTTCTCATGATTGTCGATGTCCGAGAAGGAGTTGCGGGATGGAATTTCTTGTTTTAAAAAATTGTTCTTATCTTTGTCCCGCTAAAATTTAAGTTCACCCTTTTATGTGTTGTGCTTCCGTGTAAATACCATATTGCGAGTTCGCAGCTCTAACCTTTGAGATGCCAACGGTACCGGGCAGACCTCTCTTGTCTGTCGAAAGTTAGGTGCGTTGTCGGAATATGGGAAATCTCAGTTTTTATTTAATTTATTTTTTTATCAACCGGATATCGATCTGTCGGCTATTGATTGCCGGTTGCCGATATCGCAATAATTGAGATTATGATTTACCCGGAAAATTTTGAACAAAGAGTCGGAATTGATACCGTTCGCCAATACATCATTGAAAAATGTTTATGTCCGTTAGGAGAAGAATTAGTTGTCGATATGAACTTTTCTACGGATTTTAATACCGTTAAAACCCGGTTGGAACAAACCGGTGAGTTTGCACAAATCGTACGAAACAAAGAAAACTTTCCTACGGATCATTTCTTGGATGTGCGTGATTCGCTGCAAAAAGTGGAGAGGGATGTTACTTCCTGGTTTTCGGAAGAAGAAATAGCCAAGCTGGGGCAGTCTCTTGAAACCATTCACAATATAACGGATTTTCTGCACCATGCGAAAACGGAGACAGGGAAGTTTAAATATCCTGTCCTGACTGCAATGGCAGATAAAATAAAAGTGTTTCCTTCTATTATGGAGAGGGCCTGTTCCATATTGGAAAAATCTTCTTGCCAAGTAAAAGACAATGCTTCCCGACGTCTTGCCTGTATTCGCAGAGACAAGGCAGAGGCCGAAAAAGCGGTGGCACGTACTATGCAAAATGCTGTTCGTGATGCTCAAAAGGCCGGTTTGATAGGAAAAGATGCCAACATCAGCATGCGTGACGGACATCCGGTAATTCCGATCGATGCGGCTAATAAGAGGAAAATGAAAGGACGCGTACATGACGGATCCGGGAGCGGCAAAACGGTATATATTGAACCCGAAGCCGTGGCGGAAGCAACTCATCGTCTTAAAGAACTGGAGGCGGACGATCGAAGGGAAGTAGTGAAAATCCTTATTGAATTTACCGATCTTGTTCGTCCGCATTTATCCGACCTTTTACGCTCTTACCGTTTCATGGGTGAAATCGATTTTATTCGGGCGAAAGCATCTTTTGGAGTACGAATAAACGGTATTAAACCTGAATTGGAAAATAAACCGCAGATTGAATGGGTTCAAGCCGTACATCCGTTGTTAAATATACAATTGTTTCGAGAACGCAAACAAGCGCATCCTTTGGATATTGTTCTTAATCAAGAAAATAGGTTGTTGATTATATCGGGAGCAAACGCCGGAGGTAAGTCGCTGTGTCTGAAAACCGTTGCATTGCTGCAATACATGTTGCAATGCGGTCTTTTGGTACCTATGCGTGAAAACTCCCGAACCGGTATATTTGAGCGTATTTTTATGGATATCGGCGATGGACAAAGCATAGAAAACAGCTTGAGTACCTATACTTCACATCTTACCAATATGAAGTATTTTGTGGAAAATTGTACCGGTAAAACGCTTATCTTAATTGATGAGTTCGGAAGCGGAACCGAGCCGCAAATCGGAGGTGCCATTGCGGAAACCTTATTGAACCGATTCAATCAAAAACGCAGCTTTGGAGTGATCACTACCCATTTCCAAAATTTGAAACATTTTGCTTATGAGACGGAAGGGATTATTAACGGAGCGATGCTTTATGATGCCGAACGTATGCAGCCGTTATACCGCCTTTCTATCGGTAATCCGGGAAGTTCCTTTGCTGTGGAAGTGGCTACCCGAATCGGACTTCCGCAAGATATTATTGTAGAATCCTCCGCCAAATTGGGACAAGACTTTATTCAAATGGACAATCTGTTGCAGTCGATTGCCCGTGATAAAATCTTTTGGGAAGAGAAGCGGAAAGAAATCATGGCAAACGCCCATTCGGAATCCTTCAACAGCACTCCTTCTTCTAACCAAACAAAAGCAAGTGAAACCGGAGAAGAACGGTCACTCAACAATGCGGTAATCGAAAAAGGCGACAGCGTTCGATTGAACGGGCAGTCCACGGTGGGTGTCGTTTTGCAATTACAGGGAAAGCAGGCTACGGTAGCATTCGGTTCCTTAAAAAGTACTGTGACAATAGAACGATTAAGTTTAGTAAGGAAGAAAAACGGATAATGCATTGGAATAGGGTAAAAAATGTATATTTGTATTCCTGATAAATAAAACCGTTATGAAAGAAGATTTTGATTATAACCAAGTTCCCAAGAACTATCTTCATTGTCTTTATACACAATGTTCGCGTTCGAAAGAATGCCTGCGCTTCCGAGTGGCGAGCCGGGTTCCTCCCGATGTCGAAGTTATTTCGGTGGTAAACAGGACTTATGTTGCCGGGAAAGAAGAAAAGTGTCCTTATTTTCGGCACACGCGTTTGGTCTGTTTTGCGTTGGGCATTACTCGTATTTTTGATAACTTGCCCCATACGCAAGCACTTAAAATAAACCGGATTTTGTATAATTACTTCCAACGGAATATGTACTATCGCATCCGAAACAAACAACGCCTCATCAGTCCCGAAGAACAATCCTTTATTCGTGAAGTATTTCGAAAAGAAGGTATTTCGGAAGAACCTGTATTCGACGAATACAAATATGAATATGATTGGTAACTTTAGTAAGGGGTTTTCTCATCAAGGTGAGAATTTATTCTCATCTTGATGAGAAAAGATTCTCACCTTGATGAGAATAAATTTTCTTGAAGTGAAGTATGGCGGAAAGAGTTGTTCGATTAATAATTGATACCCTTATAGGTTTACATTTTCTCCGGTTATTGTTGTATAAGTTTGTAATCCTCCAATACATACCTGTTTTTGTAATCTGTTATCTTTTACATGATAAATGAATAATATTCCCACTCGTAAAACTTCAGAACATTTTCAGGGTCAAATTGCTCATATGCGATATATATCGTCGGAGGAGCAAATGCCTTCCGACACTTCGGCACATCGGGATGATTATTATATTTTTCTGTTGATTGAAGAGGGCGAAGGGAAGGTGTTGATCGATTTTGAAGAACGCGAGATCGTCGCAGGAAGCGTTTTTTGCATTCTTCCCGACCAAGTTCATTTGCCTGTCGGTGGTGTGAATGCTCGCGGATGGTTTTTAGCTGTCGACAGTATGGCGGTCAGAGATGAATACAAGGAAACAGTAGAGAAATCGGCTGTTACGGGAAATAATGTAAAGCTTGACGAAGATACGTTAAATGATTTAAAGAATTGTGCTTCCCTTATTTATAAACGACATCAAACCGCCGGTGGAGATACAGGCAGCCCTGTTTTACGGGATTTGCTCTCCTCCTATATCGGAATGATAGCGGAAATTTGCCGGAAAGAATGTCCTGTTCCGATCAATAAGCGTTCGGCGATCATTACTCGTGAATTCAAATCCTTGCTATCCGGTCGGTATCGTTACATGAAGCGGCCTTCCGAGTATGCCGCCGGGCTGAACATCTCTCCGGTATATTTATATGAGGCTGTTAAAGAAACTACCGGACAAAGTGTTGGGGATTATATCCGCAGTGAAATTGTGCTTCAGGCCAAACGTCTGTTGTTCTACACACACAAGAGTGTGAAAGAGATTGCTTTGGATTTAGGATATGAAGATTGGGCTTATTTTACGCGTTTATTTACCCGGACAGCCGGAATGTCGCCCACACAATTCAGAAAGAAATACCTTAAATAGTCCAAGCCTTCCCTTTTTTTCTCCATTTTAGATACCTGTTCTTTACACTTACTTTGTATCCCGATAACAATTAATAAAAATGGATATGATGAAAGGAGCGGATAGAATAAAAAAGGTTCGGACCCCTTATGTCCGAGCAGATCTTCGTAACTGTAAAGCTTGTTGGAGATGTGTAGAAGCCTGCCCGAAACGGATAATCGGTAAAGTAGGATTTTTATGGCATAGACACATCGTATTTAATGATTCGGATAATTGTTCGGGTTGTAAGAAATGTATTAAAGTCTGTCCCTACGGAGTATTTAGTCACCAATAATGAAAAAGGGTATGGAAGTATCTCAAAAACCGTCATTCAACCAACGTAAGTTTGTATCGGTCGGCCTGTTTTTTACTTTAGCAGTCTTGGTTATTACCGGAGTATTGATTCAGATTTTTGAAACCTTTGAAGAAGGTTTTTCTATTCATTTCTTTACGGCTGTGCATGTTTTGACCGGGCTTGTTTTTACTGTACTGTCTATTCTTCATGCAGTAATAAATTGGCGATCGTTGAAAGCATACATTCAATCCAAGGAATTAATGGTAAGTAAAGAGGCCGGTTATGCTTTCTTGTTAGTTGGTTTATTAATTCTCATCGGATTTTTTCTTACATGTCTCACGGATACCGGTTTAATAACCATTTTTTTGTTGGCGGCGGATTAGCTGTTCATTCTTTTCTGTTCCGGATTGATTGAGATGTATCGGCAAACTGCAATCGGGAGGATAAAGGGATTCCCGTGAAAACCCGTTGCCGTCTTTCCTTATTCCGAAGTGCCGGATAATGATACGGACCGGTTTATTAGTATGTCGGTTAAATATGTTGTCTAACGTATTTTTGAGCTGATTCCATATGTAGACTGTCAAGGGTTTTTGTATGACGTTCCCTCTGTTTTCGATTTTTCTGCAGTTTGCGTTCGCTTATATAAAACTGTTGTTTTCAATTTAGCAAGAATAGGAAAGTTTATTCGCTTCAATCGAACTACTTTTGCAGATTATGAATATACAGAAAAACAGCCGCATAGAATACCGTTCGCGTATCAACCGGGTGATGGATTACATCGACCGGCATCTCGACCGGCCGTTGGAATTGAAAATCATTGCCGAGGTTGCTAACTTTTCTCCTTTCCATTTCCACCGCATATTTACCTTCATGATAGGAGAAACGCCTATCGACTATGTTCAACGCTTGCGGGTGGAAAAGGCTGCATGGAAACTCCGAGAAGAAAATCCTGATACCATAACCGAAATAGCTTACGGTTGCGGTTTTGGCAGTGTATCATTATTCAGCCGTACTTTCAAGAAGTATTTCGGCATGACACCCGGCCAATTTAGTAAAGTTGATAAACCTGTCTATTCGCAGAACGGGAAGTTGTATAGCAAGAATGGACAAATGCTCCGCAAGAATTTGAAAAGCGACGAGAGCGGGAATGCCGACCTTTGTATCGTCGAATCAAATCAATTTTATTTTATGAAAGCAAACATTGAAGTAAAAGAAATGCCTGAAATGAAGGCCATTTATGTGCGTCACATCGGGGCATTCAATCAAATTGGCGAAGCATACGGAAAGTTATTCGAATGGGCTTATCCCCGTGGACTTTACACGCCGAATGTAAGCAAGAGCGCAACGGTAACCCACGACGATCCGTCTGTAACCGAACTTGAAAAAATACGGCAGAGTGCTTGTATCATAATCGAAGAAGATGTAAAAGTGGATGGTGAAATAGGAAAACTAACCATTCCCGGAGGAAAATATGCCGTAGGGCATTTCGAGCTCGGCTTCACGGATTTTGAGAAAGCCTGGAACTCGATGTGTAACTGGTTTGTAGAAAGTAGCTTTCAGCAGGGCGACGGCTGCACGTATGAACTCTATCATAACGACTATACTACGCATCCCGAGAAGAAGCATATTGTAGATATCTGTATTCCGGTAAAACCGTTATAATTTCTACAAAAGAGAAGCGGTTGATTATCGGACAACCGCTTTCTTTCAAGTAAGACTATCCCTCTATTGCCGGCTGTCATTAGCCATACAGTATCTTTTACCGGATATTTATCCTCAACAGATATGGCATAAAGCCTTTCTATGAAAGATTTTAAGCGAGCTGTTATTGTTCCAAATATAAAGGGGAAGCCATTGCCAA
>DAIQOU010000135.1:0-2851 GCA_036787725.1 Bacteroidales bacterium | reverse complement strand
GTCTTTCCATACTCTTTACACTATCTCCGGAATAGTTCGTCATATAGACTTCAGAGATAATGTATATTACATTAATTATTGCAATTCAAAACTAACCGTAACGCTTCCTTCACCCAGTGCACTTTGTAATCCCGACGGATTATCGACGCTGCCAATGCGTGTATAACTGTATGATGTGGAAAAGCTTTTATAAAACAATACCAATGTACTCGAACCGTACAACATCAAATCTCCGTTTTGTATCGTTCCGGGATTGGATGAATTAGTGGGTAAAGAATTTGGTAAATTGTAATACTTCTCATTGTTGTTGAGTTCAGACATATTGATATTCAACGGCAGCATCTGTTTGAATGCAGTAGCCGTTGCATTTGATGCAAGTGTTGCGGTAAAGGCAGATGAACCGACTGTAATCTTAACGGTATTACTGTCGGATACCGGAGTCCATTTAGCATAGATGATTATATCGTTTGTTAACGTATAGTTGCTGCCCGCCGAATAGTCTGTTCCGGAACCGTTGGCGGCGGTATTCCAGCCGGCGAAGGTAAAACCGGTACGGTTAAAACCTGCCCCGTCATTTAATGTGACGACAGTTCCTTCTTCCTCCGTAACGGCTTTGGGGACCGAACCTTGATCGGCACCGTTAATATGGTAGGTAAGTGTAGGCATATGCGCTTCAGGTGTTTCTCCGAAAGTAATCGTTACCGTTCCGGAACCCATCGCCGATTCAAGTCCCGAAGGATTATCAACCGTTCCTATACGGGCATAGCTGTATGAGGTAGGGAAAGTTTTGTAAAAAAGTACCAATCCGTTGCCTCCATAAGCCATCAAGTCACCGTTCCGGATGGTTCCGGGATTAGTCGTTGTTCCGGGCAGGTTCTGCGGAAGCCTGTAAAACTTCTCGTTGGCATTGACATCTTCCATTGATATAGTTAAAGGCAGCAGTTCCCTGAACGCCCTGCCTGTTGCGTTATCGAATAGGGATAACATAAAGGTTCGAGAACCTATCTGCATAGGTGTTTTTTCTTCCATATAAGCGGGAAGTTCCGTTTCGGGGTTGTCATTATCATCGCTACTACAGGAACTAAACCCCAGTAACAAAGTGAGTAACAATAGCATCATAAAGTATGAATTCCATTTTTTCATGACTATATCTTTGTTTTAGTTAAACAATCAGGAAACTTGGCTGATTCGCTTTGCATTCTGTTGTCTCAGGAAAGTAAACACAATACCCAAAGCCAAGAATACAAATGTTCCCATCACAGCATAACGTGTATTGTACTGTGTGATAAACATTCCGCAGAAAGCCGTACCGACAGCCGTTCCCATATTGGTAGAAGTCAGGAATAAACCATTGGCAAAATCAGGCGCCTGTGGTGCGGCATGCGTTATCATATACTGACAGTTATTACCGGCGATACCTGCAAGGATACCGAGTATCAGAATAATCACTCCCATAGCGATAGTCAATTCGCCCAGGAAGAACAGTGCAATGTAAACCGCGAACATCAAGAACGGTATTGTTTTAATGGTTTTCGAGGGCGTCTGAACCAATAGTTTTCCGGCTATCAGGTTACCGATGATATTTGCACCGCCGTAAATAAACAGCATGATGCTGATTACTTTAAAGGACACCTCGGTGATATTCTTCAGGTAGTCGGACATAAAGCTGAAAAAGCCGAACATCGCGCCGTTGATAAAAGTAACGGCGATAATGGAATTCCATGTAATCGTATTCTTGAGTACGCTAAGTTGCTTTCCATATGAAAGCCTTTCTTTTACAGGAATAGAAGGTATAAGGAACAGGGTAGCAATAAATACGAGAGCATTGACTATCGCAAAGAACATCATGGCAATGGAAAAACCGATTTCGCCGGCTATCAGGCTGGTTACGGGAACCCCGAGCACCATACCGGCAGATACTCCGATAAAGATGCGTGATACAGCTTTGGGTGCTTGTTCTTTCGGAACGGAAGATGCTGCAACCGAAAAAGCCATAGATACATATATGGGGTGGAATATGGCGGGAATGATACGGGCAATCAATATCACGGTGAAGTTGGTTGTTGCCATGGATATGATATTACTTATCACAAAGATACCGAGTGCGAGCAGCATTACTTTTTTGCGGTTAATCCCCGAAAATAGCAGTGGCATAATGGGGCCTGCTATGGCTACCATAAATGCAAAGGCGCTGACTGTCCAACCTGCCTGTGGAACGGTGACATTGAACGTTTCGGCGATAAGTGGTATAATTCCTACTACACCCATCTCAGTATTGATGATGCCGAATACCCCGACTGTGAGTATAAATACGAGTAAGCTGCTACGTTTATTTTCTAAAAGTTTTTCCATTATTGCTCAGTTCTTTTTTCTTTCTTAATTATAGGGAGAACGAGTTTATTCTTTATCCTTATCGTCCTCTTTCAGTAATTCATATTTCACCTTTACACTGCCTCTCCCCATAGCTTCGAGCATACCCGAAGTATTATCAATCCTACCGAGTTTCACATAGCTGTAAGAAGTGTTGTGGGCAGAATAGAATAATACGAGGCTGCTTCCCGACCACACCATGAGGTCACCTATATTTATTCTGCCGGGATTGCTTGACCTGCCGGGCAGACTTTTAGACAAAGAAGTCGTTTTTTCAAAACCACCATGGTCTCTCATATTCACTTCCAAAGGCAGCATTTTCACAAACTCTTTCGCTGCTTCGCTATTGTCGAGTGTAGCGGTAAATTCTTTATTCCCGATGGTTACTTTCAGTTTCATATTCTGTGCGTTTACGGGTGTACAACCCAAGCCGGTAATTGCTATTAATATTATGAATGTTATTTTTTTCATATCATTTTCG
>DAIQOU010000644.1:0-2777 GCA_036787725.1 Bacteroidales bacterium | reverse complement strand
ATTATAAAAAACACGGGAAGCTGGTACTTGGTAAAAACCGATGAAGGCAAACTTATCGAGTGCAAGATCAAAGGAAATTTTCGTTTAAAAGATATCAAGACAACCAACCCCGTCACGGTTGGAGACCGGGTTACGATTGAAGAAAATAAAGAAGGGACGGCATTCATAACCGAAATAGAAGAACGAAAAAATTACATTATCCGACGAGCTTCCAATCTCTCCAAGCAGGCACATATTCTTGCTGCGAATTTGGATCAGGCATTCCTGATAGCTACCGTTAATTATCCCATCACTTCGACCGTATTCATTGATCGCTTTCTGGTGACAGCCGAAGCTTATTCCATTCCGGTATGTATTATTTTTAATAAGATCGATCGTTATAAAGAGAGCGATATGGAATACTTGGAAGCATTGATCCGAATGTACGAAATTATCGGATATTGCTGTTTGAAGGTATGTGCCCGGGAAGGAAAAGGAATGGATTTACTGAAGGAACGTTTACAAGGAAAGATCACACTGTTTTCAGGACATTCGGGAGTAGGAAAATCAACAATTATCAATCAATTGGTTCCGGAAGCTCACCTCCGTACCGGCAACATTTCGGAATATCATAATAAGGGTACACACACCACTACTTTTTCGGAAATGATACCTCTCTCCGAAAACGGATATATCGTGGACACGCCGGGAATAAAAGGATTTGGCGTGATCGACATGGCAGAAGCGGAAGTCTCCCATTATTTTCCGGAAATATTTAAGTTCTCCAAAAAGTGCAAATTCAATAATTGTACACACCGACAAGAACCCGGTTGTGCAGTACTTCAAGCCGTAAAAGACAGTTATATCAGTCAATCCCGTTACCGCAGTTATCTTAATATCCTCGAAGATAAAGACGAAAGCAAATATAGAGAAGCATACTAACCGGCATTCGAATCATTTTTTATAAAAAGAGGAAGGACTCGGTCAAGTACACTCCCGCATCGGCAAATGACCTTAACTTTTACATTATATAGCAATTTATCAGAGAAATAACCGGTTTTTCTTTTTTTATTCACCGGAAGATTTTATTTTTGCGGTAATGAAGAAATCCGGTAAACACTCAAAGACTCCTCTCAAACTTTTACGAAAGCAGCGGATTACTTTTATGCTCAATGAAAAAGAGTATAATGTCATTAATAATTATCTGATAAAATACAAGATAAGTAATCGTTCCCAATGGTATAGAGAGACTCTTATTGCTCACATTCTCAGCAAACTGGAACAAGACTATCCTACCCTGTTCGGAGAAAATGAAATGAGACGATGAATGTCTTTTCCGATGAATATTTTATGAAGCAAGCCCTATTGGAGGCAGAAAAAGCATTTGACAGAGAAGAAGTTCCTATCGGTACTGTAATCGTATGTAAAGAAAGAATCATAGCCCGGGCTCATAACCTGACAGAGACTTTAAATGATGTAACTGCTCACGCCGAAATGCAGGCCATTACGGCAGCGGCTTCGGTCTTGGGAGGAAAGTATTTAACCGGCTGTACTTTATATGTAACGGTCGAGCCTTGTCCGATGTGTGCCGGGGCCTTAGGCTGGGCGCAAATAGCAAAAATCGTATATGGAGCACCGGATAAAAAAAGAGGTTATTCTTTAGTATCTCCTCAAGCGCTACATCCCAAAACACAAGTGATAAGCGGTATAATGGAGAAAGAGTGCGCCGATCTGATGAAACTGTTTTTTCTGAGAAGAAGATGAAAAAGATACTTATTACAGGAGCCGGAGGCTTTATTGGCAGCTTTTTGGTGGAAGAAGCATTAAAACGAGATTGGAATACGTGGGCCGGCATTCGGAAAAGTACCGGGCGGGAATACCTCCGGGACAACCGAATTCAATTTACGGATCTTACATATAATAATAAAACGGAATTAAAAGAACAACTCCGTCACCACACCGACCAATACGGAAAATGGGATTATATTATTCATAATGCGGGTGTGACCAAATGCATCGATCCGCAAGACTTTGAAAGAGTAAATTATCTCTTTACCAAAAATCTGATCGAAGCATTGATCGAAACGGAAAATATACCCGAGAAATTCATTTTGATGAGCAGTTTAAGCGCTTATCCTCATCCGGAAACCTCTTATGGCAGAAGCAAGCAAAAAGCAGAAGAATTCTTATACTCTACAAACGGTTTTCCTTTTATAATCATGCGACCTACCGGAGTATACGGTCCCCGTGAAAAAGATTATTATTTAATGGTGAAAAGCGTAAAAGCAGGCTTCGATTTTGCAGCAGGACTCAAACCGCAAAAACTTACCTTTATCTATGTGAAAGATTTGGTGAAAGCTTGTTTTTTGTCACTCGAAAGTGTTGTGGAAAAAAAGGCGTACTGTGTAGCCGACGGAAATGTTTATACAGACGCCGAATATACCCGCATTGTAAAAGAATCATTGGGAAAGAAATTTGTAATAAGAATTAAAGTTCCCCTTTTTATTCTGAAAGGAGTGTCGGGAATCGCAGAAGCAATTTCCCGGATCACCCGGAAACCTTCGACGTTGAACCGGGATAAATACAAAATCATGAAAAAACGAGATTGGACCTGCGACACTCATCCGTTGGAAAATGAATTGGGTTTCAAAGCGGACTATAACTTGATTCAAGGTATGCAAGAAACAATTGAGTGGTACCAAACCAACAAGTGGATATAATGATTCCGGATTTAATTGAGATTTTTTCGATGAAATATTAAATACTATGATTAATTTTGCATAGTTATTCATTCAACA
>DAIQOU010000643.1:0-2778 GCA_036787725.1 Bacteroidales bacterium | reverse complement strand
GAGAAAGGAAGGGATAAAGCCCGAACACGCTTCGGGGTCCGGAGATTGAGGAGAGTTGCCTCTCCCCCCGGGAGTATGCACATTTTACACCTGTCGGAGTAATTGTATCCGATTCGTAACGGAAGGGAAATATGTGACCTTGAGGAACGATTTCCCGTACCCGGATTTTCTATTGCGTAATTTGGGATAAAAGAACACTTGGCTTTTTGAGGACAGTCTCTCGTTATAACGCTGTCGGTAAAGAAAACTTATAAAAACAAAAAGTCCGACCGCTTTCATAATAAACCTTTCTCCCGAATAAGGTCGGTTATTATTTAAATGATAACTTTGTACTTGTTTTGGTGGTACAATTCCGATTTCCCGGAAACAGTACCGAAAAGGGAATCGGGTGTAAATCCCGAACAGACCCGCTGCCGTAAGCTTCATTGCAGCCTTTGAACAATATTAAACCACTGCAAATCCGAATTATCGAGAGGAGCGGGAAGGTAGTTCCAAGGTGAAGTAAGTCGGAAAACCTGCCAAAATAATCATTTTTTTGAAGCTTTCGAGGAGTAAAGCCGAAAATAACCCGCTCCGGTTCCGCCGACCGGCATATCTCGGTAATATACTTTCTCAAAAGCGCTATAACTAAAAAGCAATATAATGGCTTTCAAAAAAGCATTCTTTACTTTCGTATTGGGAATTTCGGTGATGTATGTTTTCGGACAAAGCAAATTGGACAGCTTGCAACACATAGAAGAAGTGACGATCCGGGCTTTTCCTTTCAAAGAAATTATTCCCGTACAAAAAATGGACGCCGGGACCATCGATAAACTCAATAGTCATTCGGTCGCAGACGCTTTGCGTTATTTTTCGGGAGTACAAATAAAGGACTACGGAGGTATGGGAGGACTGAAAACCGTGAATGTACGCAGTATGGGTACTCACCATACCGGTGTATTCTACGATGGTATTCAATTGGGAAATGCTCAAAACGGTCAGGTCGATTTAGGTAAGTTCTCGTTAGACGACATGGAAGAAATCAGTTTATACAACGGACAAAAGAGTGATGTCTTTCAATCGGCCAAAGATTACGCTTCTGCTTCGGCAGTTTATTTAAGGTCTAAACGACCCAAATTCAAATCGGGAGAGAAGACCCGGTTGTCCTTTCGATTTAAAACCGGCTCCATACAATTAGTCAATCCTTCTTTCCGATGGGAACAGAAATTAACGGATAAACTCAATTTGAGCTTAAGTTCGGAATACCTCCACTCCGACGGAAAATATAAATTCAGATATAAACGCGTTCATTCCAACGGAGAAACAGCATACGATACCACCGCCCGGCGGCAAGGCGGAGATATTGAAGCTTATCGAATCGAAAGCGGACTGTACGGAGAACTTGCCGGAGGCTATTGGGAATCAAAGGTTTATTATTATGATTCGGAAAGAGGACTGCCCGGCGCAGTGGTCCGGAATGTTTTTTATAACGGACAACGACTTTGGGATAAAAACTTTTTTGCACAAACCGATTACCGAAAAGAACTAAACTCCCGTTATCGTTTTCAAGTGAAAGGGAAATATGCTTATGATTATACTCGTTTTCTGGATGAAAATTTGGGAGATTCGATCGACGGTCAACCCGGGTTGAATGGCAACGGGATCAATAACTATTACTACCAACAGGAACTGTACCTGTCTACCGTGCATAAATATAATGTATACTCATGGCTGGAACTCTCATTGGCAGCCGATTTTAATTGGAATAAACTGAATGCTTCCGGTACCGGTATACGAAACTTCTCTTATCCTCAACGTTACACCGGTCTGTTAGCGCCCGCAATAGCCGTAAATTGGGGAAAACTGAAAGCTCAAGCCAATTTATTGGGAACCTTTGTTCATGAATCGGTAAAAGAAAACAGCAAAGCTCCGGATAAATCGGAACTGACCCCCTCCGTTATTTTAGGTTATAAACCTTTTGAGAATAAAGATCTTACATTCAGGGCTTTTTACAAACGCATCTTCCGAATGCCTACGTTTAATGATTTATATTATGCTCCGATCGAATATACTTCATTACAACCGGAATTTACTACACAATACAATGTAGGATTCACTTTCAATAAAAAGAACAACCGCTCTTTTTTAGATGACATTTCCCTGCAAGCGGATGTATATTATATCAAACAGACCGACAAAATCGTAGCCGCTCCTACCGGAAGTTTTTTTCGGTGGATGATGACCAACATGGGACTGGTTAAAACCATCGGAACAGATGCTTCCGCTTTTGTGAGAACCCGGATCAACCGGGTATCTGTTCGAGGCGGAGTGAACTATTCTTATACACAAGCCCGTGATTATACCGAACCGGATAAACCGACACGATACAAAGGGCAAATTCCTTATATCCCTTGGCACAGCGGATCTTTTATTCTCACCGGCGACTACGAAGACTGGAGTTTAAACTACAGTTTTATTTATGTCGGGAAAAGATATAACGGAGCTGTGGATAATATTAAGAAAAACGAACTTCAACCTTGGTATACGCATGACCTCTCTGTCCGGAAAGAAATCAATCTAAAAGGATATACCGTGAAAGGAACAATTGAGGTAAATAATCTGTTAAACCAATATTATGATGTAGTACTCAATTATCCCATGCCGGGAAGAAACTACCGTTTTATAATCAATGTAACGTTATGAAAATTTATTTTTTTCTATTTATCGGCTTGTCTTTCTTTTTACTTCTTTCTTGCAGGGGAGACGAAATAATTCCTCCGGCAGAAGAAGAGCCGACTG
>DAIQOU010000134.1:0-10179 GCA_036787725.1 Bacteroidales bacterium | reverse complement strand
AATGATGGCGGGATAGCTCAGATGGTTAGAGCGCATGATTCATAATCATGAGGTCCCGAGTTCAATTCTCGGTCCCGCTACTTGACAATCAGCACTTTACAGTGCTGATTTTTTTATTTAAACCCATTTGCCCCACAGCATATCGTAAACATCAGACAGATAGCACTTTAATGAGACCTAATGTAGTTGTTGAGGGATATCAGTTACAAACAGATGATTATAGGTTACCTTCTATATTCGAGGGATTAAAGAAGCTTTCATTAAGAAGTTATCCCAATATCGCATCTTCGGCCATTCGTATTTTTTTGGGATATTGCAGCACACAATTTTATTGTAAGCGAAGGATATGATTCCTTAATGTGCACAAAATATAAATGTAGCTTTGAAGAAATAGGACTTCAAGAAATGTAACGCTTATCCGAACGAGTCAAACCATTAACCGTTCAGATAACACACCGGATATCCTCAGGCACAAGAAAAAAGCCAAGAAAGAATTTATACTCCCTTGACTTTTTAATGGAATAAACCCGCAGATGACCGGACTTTTAATCTTTTTGCCAATCAGTTGATCGAAACAGTTACTCCTTTTTTCAACGAACCCATGCCTGTCCGGGTTTTTCCATCCAATAACAGTTCTACTTGAATGCGATCGATATCCCTTTCTATTTTACGTTCTCCCTGTCTTGATATCAATTTAACATGAACCGTATTTCCTTTTCTCTCGGCTCGAAATGTTATCAGGCTGTAATCGCCCGATTGAAAGCCCCAACCCTCTCCGGCATCTCCATAGAGTTGCCCTTCCGCTTTACCGTCTTCATCTAAACAGACAAAAAGCGTCAACGGATCAAATGCCTTTTCGCCGGTATTCCGGATCACTTTTCCGGCAGGAATAATACTTCCTCCTTTTACCTTCAACGTTGCCTGATATGGGTCTTGTTGTTCTCCTTCTATTAACTTCAGCTCTTTCCAAATACCGCTTGGCAATACGGGTTTTTCGGCAAAAGCAGGTATAACCAGCAAATGATCTCCCAACAGAAAAGCTTCTTCTTCTTCCCTTAATCGGGGATCTCCGGGATCTGCAAAAAATACCGGAGACATCACCGGCAATCCGGTTTTATGTGCCTCATAAAATAAGGTATAAATATAAGGGAGTAAACGATACCTGCGCTCCAGAGCGATCCGAGAGGTTTTTTCGATCTCTTCTCCAAAAGCCCAAGGCTCTTTGTTGTTGGTTCCGGCACAGGCATGCCCCCGCACAAAAGGCAGAAAGACTCCGAAGCCGAGCCAATGCGCCCATAAATCACCTGTGGTATTGCTCAAGAAGCCGCCTATATCGGGCCCGCTGAAAGGTTGTCCCGAAAGTCCTAACGTAAGAGACATCGGAACCGACCATTTTAAGTGTTCCCAACCGGCCCAATTATCTCCTGTCCAAGTAGCAGCATAACGTTGTCCTCCCAACAAATTGGCCCGAGTCAGCAGAAACGGACGTTTATCCGGATTTACCGCCATAATTCCGTTCAACGAAGCCTCCACCATCAATCTTCCATACGCATTATGATAGAGCAAGTGTGATCCGGCCGGCAGTCGGCCTCCTCCGCGGTGGGGCGTATCATACGGCATGGTGCCTAATCGTTGGCTTTCAGGGATGTCATCATCATTCACAGCCGGTTCATTCATATCATTCCACACCCCATCGATACCGGCAGCTAAAAAATCGTTATAAAGACCGGCCCACCATTCCTGTGTACGAGGCATCGTAAAATCGGGGAAAGCACAATATCCCGGCCATACTTTTCCGCGATATTCCGTTCCGTCTGGGCGTTTTACCCATACATCATTAGCTGTTCCGGACCGGTATACGTGATAATTCTCATCTGCTTTCACTCCCGGATCGATCATATAAACCGCCTTAAATCCTTTTTCATGCAAATCATCATTCAATTTCTTCGGGTTTGGGAAATGTTCTTTATTGAATGTAAATACCCGATATCCTTCCATATAATCAATATCCATCCAAATCACATCACAAGGAATGTTTTTTATTCGAAAAGTATCCGCAATCTGCCGTACTCTCTCTTCCGTCCCGTAGGAGAAGCGACATTGATGATATCCCAACGACCACAAAGGAGGCATATTGATGGTTCCCGTAAGCTCGGCAAGTCCTTTCAGTACTTCTTTCGGAGAAGCTCTGTCAATAATATAAATACGAAACAAAGCCCCTTCGGTATTGAATTCAATCCGGTGCGAATCTGTAATAAGTTCCGATTTCCATGAACTGTCAAATAAGATCCCGAAAGCGGAACCGTCTTCACGGACTCCCATAACCCAAGGATGAGATTGATAAAGTCTTTTACCTCCCTCCACTCCATAGGCTCCCGTATCGGTGTTCCATAACTTGATATGCTGTCCGTTTCTTAATAAAGGTCCCGTAACTTCTCCTCCGCCATACAAGCTGATCTCACCCGACAGAGTTAAAGAAGCACATGCTTTCTCATTTATTAAATCGAACTCGGGAAACAAATTCCAATCGGACGGAACTTCTCCGATTCTTCCGGGGTCCTCTTTCAAAATTAAGGAAGGTGTTTTAATCGGATCGAATCCTTTAGGAATAAATTCCACAATGCCTTTCCCGACCAGGGAGGAACGTTCCACAGGAACCATCCTCCCATACAATGAGAAAGTCCCCGAGAAGAAAGCAATAATAAAAAGTATCTTTCTGAAATTTATCATAATCATTTGTTTGTTGCAATAAAATATTACCCGCAGCACATCAGAAAAATAGAAGAATCTCATTGAGGAATTTATTGATGAAAAATATTCCGACATACTGCGAGTAATACGATGTTAACCATTGTGTGTTATACGTTGATTCGCGGGTTGTTGTAATCTGTTCCCGACAAATCAATAACCCGGATTCTGCTCTAATAAGTTGCTTCCGGACAAAGCTTTATTAGGCACCGGAAAACGTTTTCTGTTTTTATCTTTTGAAGCTTTATGATCCCACCAATCTTCTTCGATAAACTTATTCCAACGTATCAAATCGGTTCTTCTCCGTCCTTCACCCAAGAATTCGATCAACCATTCGTCCAGTATCCGGTATTCGTCCAGATTGGCAGCAGTCACGGGGTCCGGGTCTGCTCCGTTCTCAAAGTTACGTTTACGGATGTGGTTAATTAATTCGGCTGCTTCCTCCTTTTTTCCTTCCCGCATTTTACACTCGGCAAGCATATAATAAACTTCGGCCAACCGGAAAAGAGGGTTATCCGCATTATTACGAATACTTTTATCTGCCATATTCGGCTGAGGAACCTTCACCGGGCGAATTCCCGAGTTTTCTTCCCCGGTGCCCACCTTAGAAGGCAGATCGGCCAAGGTAGGAAATTCGGCTGTTCCGACCTTCTTGAAATGAGCAATCTGATCTACCATGGAAATAATTTCTCCCTTATATTCCTGAGCACCCCTCGAAGATTCTCCCGTAAGCGGGTTGGTTTGTTCTCCCACCAGGAACATACCCTCATAGAGTCCGTTACCTTTATATAAATACGGTTTTTTTCTTAAATCCTTAGCATGAAATTTCTCATAGGGTTTACCTAACCGGAACTCTGTATACAGCTCTCCCGTCGGTTTTCGAGAAGGTTGCAAACAAGAACCGTTATTGGTACCTCCTTCGAGATTGAAATATTTATATGTTTCGTAATGAAAAAATTCATGCCAAAACCAGTTGTAAGTTAACTTGGCATTCTGTGAAGGCGTACACCAGATTATTTCGGCCGAACGGTCATTATCGAACGTATGAGGACCATACCATGTCGTTTCCGCTTCATAAGCTCCATATAGTCCATCGATTATATCTTGGCAAATTTTAGCACATTCTCCGAATTTGTTCTCTTGTATATACGCTTCTGCATTAAAATACAGCTGGCCCAACATCATGGCTGCCGCAGCCTGTTTGATTGATCCGTCTTCCGATTTACCTTTTTCCGTTTTCTTGGGCAGTTTGGGTATTGCCTCTTTCAACAAGCTCTCGATATGTGCAAAAGTTTCTTTATCGGTATTGCGAGGAACATCTTGCTGTTTAGTGGAGGTAAAGATCGGCATACCTCCAAAATAATCCAAAGACCGCAGGTAAAAATAGGCCAATAACGTTTGCAACTGCATCAGATGAGCATCTTTATCGGTTTGTGTAAATCCCAGCTTTTCATAATCCACTAACGTTTCCAAATCTTCTTTGGCTTCCAATGCAAGAGCCATACCCATCGTGCCGCCTCGCCAGGTTTCCCAGATATGAGAATCGTCCGGACTCCATTCGTGATAATGCATACGCTGGTGAACTCCTCCGTCATACCAATGAGAACCACGGGTGGGAGTAACAAAGGCATCGGCAGATATTTCCTGTAATCTCCACCGGTCATTTTCAACATACCAACGAAAATGAGCAAAAGGTCTGTTAAGAACGGCCAGTACACTTTCTTTTGAGGTATAATAAGTATCGGGGGTCACTTCCGAATACCATTTTTCGTCCAGACTGCAACCTGCTGCAACCGATAGTAAGAGGCTGAGGCATATTATTTTTGTCGATAATAATTTTATATTCTTCATAACAGATTAAATTAGAATGTTACTTGTACTCCTAATGTATAGCGACGTGTTTGAGGATAAATTTTATTAAACCATTCAAAACCGGGCTCTAAGCCGTTGATATTTACTTCCGGATCCAATCCTTTGTATTTGGTAAGTGTGGCAACATCCCGAATGGTAAAGTATACTCTGGCCTTATCCAACAACCGATGAAATTTTTTAAGATTCAGGTTATATCCGATGTTAATGGCATCTATCTTCAGAAATGTCCCATCTTCCAGCCAATAATCGCACAATTGCTTTTCGCCTTTAATATGAGCATTCTTCTTATAAGCATCTTTTAATACATTTTGATTTTCCACATTGGCCAAGCCGTAGTACATGTCAATGGTATTGAAAACATCAAAATCGATCCAACTGCGCATATAAATGGACAAATCCCAATTTTTATAATTAAAGGTGTGATCCCAGGCTATTATCAACTTAGGAATGGAATTTCCGACATATGCCTTGTCTTCATCTTTTTTGCCGGACCCCGGCACATTATTATCACGTTCGGCAAGAATCACTTCGTTATCCTTATTATACAGCAACCATCTTCCTTGTTCATCTATACCGGCATAACGCCACATATAATACTGCCCTATTTCCTTACCGGGTTGAAGCCGAATGGCAGTTCCCGGTACCCCGGGATTGGGAAAAGAAGCGCGATCTTCATATGTATTGCTGCCCCATAATGAAGTTATCTTGGATTTATTGTGAGAAAAACGCATAGAAGTATTGTATTGGAAATCTTGAGTGCGGACAGGCGTTCCTCCTATTTCAAATTCCCAACCTGTATTTTCAAGGTTTCCGGCATTCATTGTTGTTTTATCATGGACTGCCGGAGGAACGGGTACCTGAATGTCATAAATCATACCGTCGACTTTACGCTTATAAATATCGAATTTCCCGTACAAGCGATTATCAAATAAGGCATAGTCCAGACCGAAGTTTAATTCCGACTTCTCCTCCCAGTGAAGATCATAATTTACATTGTGTGCCGAACCGTAAGTATAATCCCACTCCCCGTTTATCAGCCACCAATTATCCGAACCGTACATTTTAGTAGACTTTCCCGGATCAAATCCGTTGTTTCCCGTGACCCCGTATCCGACCCTGAATTTTAAGTCATCCACAAACGACAGGTTCTGCATGAACGACTCTTTTGAAATCCGCCATCCGCCCGAAAGAGAATAAAATGTCCCCCAACGATTATTTTTTCCGAATTTAGAAGAACCTTCCTGCCTGATACCGGCGGTTGCCATGTATTTATCATCATAAGAATAACTGACACGTCCCAAGAAAGCCATCAATCTTTCACGAACGTTCTTTTTTGATTTCATGGAAGCCTTTCCATCACTCAACCAGGTTCCTTTTTCCATATCCCAGGGGCCTACTCCGTCAACCGGAAAGTCAAAATTGGTCATCTCAAAAGACTCGCCGTTTGCTTCAAAGAAACTGTATCCGGCCACCGCATTTATATCGTGCTTCCCAAGTGTTTTAATATAATTCGCGTGTGTTTCAAAGATCAGATCATCATTCTTGCTGAACTTATGGAATCCTTCTCCCCGACGGGATTCATCCAACGAAGCTTTATGAAATGCGGATACATATTTATATTGTTGCCATTGTTTACTTTGTATACCTACGGTGGCTTGAGCCGATAAGTCGGAGGTGAAATTCAATTTCATGGTAGCATCTGCCAACAACCACTTATCTTTCCCGTTATCCTGCCTTAATTTAATGTCGGCAAGCGGATTATAATATTCCCAACCGCCGGTCCATACATTATATCCGGTCTGATTATCCGGATCGTAGGGAGTCTCCGTAGGGTTCAGTTTCAATGCCATATTGAAAAGTCCTCCGTTCGAGCGTTGATCCCTGTTTGCTTGCCGGTATTCGGCATGGGTTTTAACTTCCATAAAACCATCCAAGAACCTGAAATTGGCATTCATTCTTCCCGAATAATCTTTTCGGCTATCTCCGACAGCTATCCCTTCCTGATCTTGCATCATAAAAGTAGAATAAATACGGGCATCCCGGCTTCCTCCCGATATGTTAATTACCTGCCGGTGTGAAAACGGATTGTCGTTGAGCAGTTCATCATACCAATCCGTATCATGGCCCAAATCATTCCCTAATTTATGCTCTACAAACTCTCGGGCCGATAACGATTCGGGTCTTTTCCTTACGCTTTCGGTAGTGAATTCTCCTGTATAAGTTATTTTAACAGGTCCTTCTTTTGCTTGCTTCGTGGTAATAAGAATTACTCCTCCGGCAGCACGCGTTCCATAGATCGCACCTGCAGAGGCATCTTTTAAAACATCTACCGATTCAATGTCTTCCTGATTTAGCGAACGTATATCTCCTCCGGGAATACCGTCTATAACGATCAACGGACCTTGGGATGACTTGATGGAGGCTACCCCGCGCAACTGAAAGTCATTGCTTGCATTCGGGCTGGCTGTTCCGGTAATCGTCAAGCCTGAAATCTTGCCTTGTAATGCAGTAGCCACCGTCGATCCCCCCAATCCCTGTGCCAAATCGCTTCCTTTAATGGAAGAAATAGAACTGGTCACGGCTCTTTTTTGCATGGTCCCATAGCCGACTACCACCACTTCATTGAGCATTTTATTATCTTCGGTTAAAGCAACGGTGAGAGAAGTGCGCCCGTTTAACGAAATTTCTTGCGATAAATATCCTATGTATCTTATTTCCAGTGTGGCGTTTTTATCTACTGTAAGGGTAAAATTTCCATCGATGTCCGTTATTGTTCCGATGGAGGAATTTTTCGCCGACACCGACGCTCCGATCAACGGTTCTCCGGTAAATGCATCGGTCACACTTCCCGACACTTGATGTCCTTGCGCCATTAACGAAAACGTTACAAAGCACAACAAAAACACGGAAGAAATTAACCGGGGAATACTTTTTGTTAAATTACATTTCTTTTGTTTCATAATAGAACATGTTTAGATTCATTTTGATTATATACCTATTGGATTACATATGAAGAATATGTACAATGAATAATAAATTGATTTGTACCGAAAAATGACAGGCCTTATCTAATGCATTATTTCACCTCCTCTCTTGTTGACGGGATAATATTCCACCTGCATCATTGAATGACGAGTGAAAGAAAACGGTGCAATTTTAATTATTATTCATTATTTTTCACTTAATTAAAATACACTAAATAAGCGCTTTGGCAACAACCGGCCCTCTTTATGTCATACTTGTTCCTTTCGTGTTTGCCGGTCCCTGACGGAAGAAATTAAAAGGAGTAATCTGTGAGAGTTTTTGGTCTTTTATAATGTGCCGAAAAAGGAGGTGTCCAAAAAGGGTAAGTGTTTTTTGGATAAGTTACGGATTGTAAGTTTCGCCTCGAAGAAACTACAAAGGGAAGAAAGGAGAAGGCACGAAAGTTCGAAAGGAAAGAAGGGATAAAACTTGAACCCGCTTCGCGGTTCTTTTACCGGGGGAGTCTTACTGCTCCGAGTTGCACCCGGGGCTAGCCACATTTTACTCCTGTGGGGGTAATTGCTTGCAATTTGTAACCCCATTGGGAAATGCCCGGTCTTTTGAGACTCCTAAAATTCAAGGCCGGTTTGAACCGGAATAATCCGGGCCTGCGCTTCGAATCGCGATATAGAGACACCGGTATATATCGGTATAGAGAAGACTCATTTAGGTCTACAATTCTTTTTTTTCTTTATTGGCTTCCTGATACTGTTTGGGGGAAGTATTATATTTTCTGAAAAACTCATTATAGAAGTAAGATTTATTGGAAAATCCTATTTTATGGATTATTTCCTTGACCGTAAGATTGGTTGTGAGAAGTAAACGGGCCGCATACGAAAGCCGGTAATCTTTAATAAAGTCGCGAAGCGACACCGATAATATTTTCTTTAGCTGACGATACAGGTTCCGGGACGATATCTTCATTCTTTCGGCTATAAATTCCGGTCCCAACTCCGGATTGTTTATATTTTCCTTCACAATTTCGGATAGTGTTTCAATAAACTTCCGATCTTCTATATGCATCAATTTTCCCGAGTTATAGGTAAATGCACTTTCGGCGGTTTCGTAATAGCTTTTTATTTCTTCTTTATTTATGAGAAAACGATCCACAATCGACAACAATATATCCGGCGAGAAAGGTTTGGTGATATAAGTGTCTGCTCCGGTGGCATATCCCTTGATGACATCCGTTTCATCGACTTTAGCCGAAAGGGCGATGACGGGCAGGTGTTTATTATACTTATCCTCCCTAAGCATCCGAATAAAAGACAAACCATCCGTTTCCGGCATCATAATATCTGTAATGATCAGCGCGGGCGTTTGCTTTTTCAGGATTTCCCGGGCTTCTGCCACACCGGATGCTTTCAACACGTTATAATGAGGAATCAGAATATCGCTTATTAATTCGACAATCTCTTTATTATCGTCGACAACCAGAATATAAAGAGAGGAATTATTGTCCTGCACCGGAAGGAGGGTCGTTTTTAGCAATTGATCTTCGGCACGGGTTTTCCCGTTTATCTCCTTCGTTTCCCGTTTATCCGACTCCCTTTTACTTGCTTCGTTATCGGTAAGCGAAGGAAGAATTACGGTAAACTCCGTAAATCGGTTGATTTCACTTCTTACCTTCAGGTCTCCTTTTAACAACTTGGTCATACTGTAACAGATGGATAATCCCAAGCCGTTCCGGGCAGTCATCTGATCATTTGCATTCACGTCCGTTTCCTCCAGCACTTGGAAACGGTTGAATACAGACCCGAGCCTTTCCTCTTCAATTCCTTTCCCCGTATTGTAAATAACAATCTTCAAATATTCGTTTTCTTCCCGGACATCTATCTTTATTTCTCCCTTTTCCGGCGTATACTTAAAGGCATTGGATAAAAGGTTGATGACAATTTTTTTCATCCTGCTTTTATCGGTATACCAATACAGGTTTTCGGGCCCGGACACACTCAGTTCTATATTATTCTTGGAAACTAAAGTTATAAAGGAAGAGAGGAGATCGTTCAGCAAGTCCGTAACCGATATCCGTTGTAATTTCAGTTGATCGACATGTCCTTCTTCTATCCGGCTATAATCCAGTATCTCTTGAATTAATTCGTTGAGACCGGCTACATTACTTTGTAATATATCTGCATATTTTCGCATTTGATCCGGACGGCTTGCATGGACAATTCGGTTTACGGCCCCATTTATAAGAGTCAACGGGGTATAAAGTTCATGGGTAACATTGGTGAAGAATTTCATTTTCGATTCATAGAGTTTTTCCTTTTGTTCCCTTTTGATCCGTGCCGCCACCATTTCCTGTTTCTTTCTGAACTTCCGGTTCACATAAAAAAAGAGAAACAGGACCAATGCCGTAAACAAGAAAATATAAATCGCATACGCTATGTTGGAAAGATACCAGGGAGGTAAAACGGTAATCGGCAACGTAAAAACTTTATTCTCATTGACTACATCATTTTTATATTTTACCTTCAATATATATTCACCCGGAAGTAATTTCGTAAAAGATATTTTATTCTCTTTGCGAAG
>DAIQOU010000133.1:0-10196 GCA_036787725.1 Bacteroidales bacterium | reverse complement strand
TTTAACACAATCATATGGTTGGCTGTCACCCGGACCCTGCCTATTTCGGGAAAATCAATCTCTTTTTTCTCCGGAAGATCCGCTTCATCTGTTGGATTCGAGACAAAACTTTTAATCCTGCTTTTCAATTCCTCCGATTCGACCGGCACATCATCACAATAAATATTATTTCCGGAATCGATGGAAATAACGAGCAAATCCCGTTTCCGAATATCGGCTTTCTTCGTTATCGCATCTTCCGGGGTCGGAGGAGGTAACTTACGTTTGATTCCTCGAGTGGGTTCCAACGCCATCGTCAATAAAAAAAACACCAGCATTAAAAATGCGATGTCTGCAGATGCAGATGTATTTATTTCGGGAATTTTTCGTTGTCTCATTCATCCCGTGATTTAATATAACTCCAAATGATTCCGCCTATAATACCGAAAACCGTAATGCCCAATAAAACATATAACGCATACAGCCACATATCGGTCCATTTCAGAAAAAAGGAAATTTGTCTTTCACTGCCTGATAAGGTACCCGAAGGAGAGGTTCCGTCTCCCAACAGATAACAAACTGCCAAAAAGACAATTCCCGCCAGAAAAATACACAGTGATTTTAATCCGGCTCGCGGATTTTGTTTGCGATTTCTGAAAAAATGCCATACGGAAAACAAAAAGGAAGTTACAATGGTCAAGCCAAACATAATATAAAAACAATAAAGCAAAGGGTCCGGAACATTCATCCAATACAAAACTCCTGCGGTCACAAGCAAAAAAATCATGCAACTCCATAAAGCAATGCCCGAAACGATCCCGATTTTCCTCCTCATTGCTTTTGAAATGTATATTTATATTTAATAATCATATCCAATAAACTGATGGAAGCATCTTCCATTTCACTCAAAATACCTTCTTCCTTGGTCAATACATAATTATAAAACAGTTGTAAAATTAAGGCAACAATCAAACCTCCGACTGTAGTAATCAAAGCAACCTTCATACCACCCGCAACGACTCCGGGTCCGATATCTCCTTGCTGTTGAATATCGTCAAAGGCTTGGATCATACCGATTACAGTTCCCAAAAATCCTAATGAAGGAGCCATGGATATGAATAAACTGATCCAGGAAAAGTTTTTCTCCAACAAACCGGCTTGAACACTACCGTAAGAAACAATGGATTTTTCAATCACATCGATATCTTCCCGAATTCTCAGCAATCCCTGATAAACAATCGAGGCTACCGGTCCGCGTGTATGGCGAGCCAGTTCTTTGGCTTCTTCCACATTCCCTGTCAATAACAAATCTTCGATTTTTATTAAAAATTTCTTGGTATTGATTTGAGATAAATTCAAATAAATAATCCGTTCCAAACAAAAAGCCAAGCCTGCAATCATAGCGATTACAATCAGGCTCATAAAAAAAACAGAACCTTCAATGAATTTTTCTTTTATTATACGATGGATACCGGAAGGACTTATCTCTTCGTTAACGACAGCTAAAGAATCAGAAAGCGACTCTTCCGTAAAAACAGAATCCGGCAATATACTTTGTGCATGTGCCGGATAAAAAAATACTCCGATTAATCCAACGAATAAAACCGGTATGATTAGTTTATAAATGATCGATCGCATTGTTTCAATTACATAAAAAATAACAACAAAGGTAAGACTTATCAATAGCAAATGGAAAAGTATTGACAAATAAAACGGGAATTAACGATAAAAAACTACCTTTGTCGGACAAAAAACCGGTTAAATTTACAGAGAATAAATGAGTGAAATAAAAAATATCATTTTCGATTTGGGAGGAGTGATCATTACGTTGGATCAACGGGAAGCCGTCAGACGTTTCTTAGAAATCGGAGTGGAAACTGCAGAAGAATTGTTAGATCCTTATCATCAAAAAGGCATTTTTCTGGAGTTGGAAGAAGGTTTGCTTTCCGAATCGGAGTTTTATGATGAGCTCCGACGCATTACGAAAAAAAATATACCCGATGAAGCCATTCGGTACGGATGGTTCGGTTTTATTAAAGAAGTTCCTCTTGCCAAAATAGAGATGCTGGAAGAACTGAGAAAAAAATACAATTTATACCTTCTCAGCAATACCAATCCCATAATTATGAATTGGGCCCGGTCACCTCGTTTTTCCGAAAAAGGGAAAAGCTTGGACGAATATTTCGACAAATTATTTCTATCATATGAGCTGGGAATGACTAAACCCAACGAAAAGATTTTTGAATTAATAATTAAAGACACCGGTATTATTCCTTCGGAGACCCTTTTCGTAGATGACGGACCATCTAACATTAAAATGGGAGAGAAATTCGGATTTAAAACATTTCAACCTCAAAACGGAGAAAATTTCCGTCTTCCCCTTTAAAGATATGTATTATCATGAACGATTTCAATGTACAACCGATCCGACCGAATGATGAAGAATCGTTGGAAATCATCCAAACCATATACGAACAATCTTTCCCTCCCAATGAGAGAAGAGAATTTTCCGATATAGTTGAATTAATAATCGGTGAGCCTTCTTTTACATTGTACGGTATTTTAAATCAAAATAAACAAACTGCCGGATTTCTTACCGAATGGAAATTCGATGATTTTATTTATTTAGAGCATTTTGCTGTAAATGGACAACTGCGGGGCGGAGGGATTGGAAGGAAAATTCTTGGTTCCTATATCAAGCAAGTATCTCTTCCCATTTTATTGGAAGTGGAGAAGCCGGAAGATGAGTGGAGTAAACGAAGGATTTCTTTCTATGAACGTTTGGGATTCAGTCTTTGGGACATTCCTTATATACAACCGGCCTATCACAAAGATAAGAGTCCGCTACCTATGCTCTTAATGACAATCGGAACGTTAGACTTAAAACATACATTTGAAGAAGTAAAAAACAAATTGTATCGGGTCGTATATAGGCAAGAATAAGATATATTAAAGTAAAAACACATAAAAATAAACCAACTTCCTTCTCATCGCCGGTTTTTTTGTACTTTTGCACCCTCTATTCCGAAAGGCGCCGGTTTTGTCATCAACATTCCGGATAAAACTCGGTATGGATTGTATTTATTCCAATCATTATTTATGCAAAAAATAAGAAATATTGCAATCATTGCACACGTCGATCACGGTAAAACAACCTTAGTAGATAAAATGTTATTAGCCGGAAAATTATTTCGGGATGACAAAGCAGATTTAGACCAGTTTTTGGACAGCAACGATTTGGAACGGGAACGAGGAATCACCATTCTTGCCAAAAACGTATCCATCAATTACAACGGATATAAAATAAATATCATCGATACTCCCGGACATGCCGATTTTGGAGGAGAAGTGGAACGGGTACTCAATATGGCGGACGGATGTCTGTTATTGGTAGATGCATTCGAAGGCCCCATG
The DNA here is from genome assembly GCA_036787725.1 of Bacteroidales bacterium. Lineage (GTDB taxonomy): Bacteria > Bacteroidota > Bacteroidia > Bacteroidales > Azobacteroidaceae > DAIQOU01. The sequence continues at coordinate 6,803 of DAIQOU010000133.1, read as the reverse complement.
CCTCAAACTCGTTTCGTGCTTCAAAAAGCAATTAAATTGGGATTAAAACCCATTGTAGTGATCAATAAAGTCGACAAACCCAACTGTCGTCCGGAAGAAGTACAAGAATTGGTTTTTGATTTAATGTACAATTTAGATGCCACAGAAGAACAATTGGATTTCCCGACCATCTACGGTTCGGCAAAACAAGGGTGGATGTCGGATGACTGGAAATCTCCGGCCAATAATATTCTTCCGTTACTGGATGCCATCATCAAATACATACCCGAACCTCAAACCTTGGAGGGAGATCTTCAAATGCAAATAACCTCGTTGGATTATTCCAATTATGTAGGACGTATTGCTGTAGGAAGAGTCCATCGGGGAGAACTGAAAGAAAACACAGACATTGCTCTTTGCAAAAGGGACGGCAGCATTGTTAAATCAAGGATCAAAGAATTAAATGTATTTGAAGGACTGGGAAGAGGTAAAGTTTCATCCGTTCGTTCCGGGGATATATGTGCCGTGATCGGAATAGACGGATTTGATATAGGAGATACAATCGCTGACATAAACAATCCCGAACCGTTAGATCCGATTGCAATTGATGAACCCACCATGTCGATGCTTTTTACCATTAACGATTCTCCTTTTTTCGGGAAAGACGGTAAATTCGTTACCTCTCGCCACATATACGAAAGGTTAATGAAGGAATTGGACAAAAACCTGGCACTGAGAGTGGTTCCTTCCGAATCGGCCGATGCATGGATTGTATATGGAAGAGGAGTATTGCATTTATCTGTTTTAATTGAAACCATGCGGAGGGAGGGCTACGAACTTCAGGTCGGTCAACCTCAAGTTATCATCAAAGAAATCAACGGAGAAAAACACGAACCGGTAGAACAACTGACCATCAATTTACCGGAAGAATCATCCAGTAGGATTATCGATATGGTTACCAAACGAAAAGGAGAAATGATGATCATGGAACGGAAAGGAGACCGTATTCATATGGAATTCATCATTCCGTCGCGAGGCATTATCGGCCTGACCAATAATGTACTTACCGCCTCAGCGGGAGAAGCCATCATGGCCCATCGCTTCTTGGAATACCAACCTTGGAAAGGAGAAATCGAAAAACGCCAAAATGGCTCCATCATTGCGATGGAAACCGGGAACGCTTTTGCTTATGCACTGGATAAATTGCAAGACCGGGGACGTTTTTTCATTGAGCCGCAAACCGATATTTATGCAGGGCAAATCGTAGGAGAACACACAAAAGAAGGCGATCTGGTCGTAAATGTAACGAAATCGAAAAAGCTGACGAATGTGAGAGCTTCCGGTACCGACGATAAAGCAAAACTGGCTCCCCCGATCATTTTCAGTTTAGAACAAGCCCTTGAATACATCAAAGAAGACGAATATGTTGAATTGACTCCGAATGCAATGCGATTAAGAAAAATTATCCTGGACGAAAACGAACGGAAAAGGCAGGCAAAAAAATAACTATATCCTGATCTGTACGAATGTAAAAGTACGTTGCTGCAAAATGCACATTCATTTTGCAGCAACGTATTTTTTAAAGATACTACCAACTCAAAAGGAAAAATTGCTTCAGAATATTGTTTGTTTTAACCCGAATTAAGCATTAGAAAACTCGAAAGGCCATTTAATAATTTTTCGGCGCTTAACCCGGGATAAATACATCCGGGTATCTATATTCCACAAATTATTTCGGATTCGCTTACCGGGCCATTATTTCTCGACTGCGGGTTTTCCGGGTTATACGGATCGGTATTTTCATTTTGCTGCAATTTGCGTTTCCGTTTTGCTGCAATTTGCAACTTCGTTTTGCTGCAAAATACTCCCGGCGTTTTGCAGCAAAATGAATTCGCGTTTTGCAGCAATTTGAAATTGTATTTTGCAGCAAAATGAAGTTGGCTCTTGCGGCGGGTTCGGAAAGTATCTTCGAAATGCCGGTAAACAAGTTGTCCCGACAAAGTCCTATTTTTTCACTAAATATCTTTGGAGGAACGCCGCATTATGACGGTTTACCCCTCACACAGTAATCGCATCCGATTCGTAACCGATCGGGAAATAGCAGGCCTTAGAGGACAGTTTCCGATACCCGGATTTTCTATTGTTCAATTTGGATTTAACGCAAGAGGTACTACTCCTTGTGTATGGATGAAAACAACGGATTAATGCCGATGTAAATGTATCTGTTCCTTTTTAGTTTGCTTTTAAGATGCCGCTGTTGACACTTCTGTCTACATTTATATTTTCACGGGAAGTCTTCTTTCCGAAATCAAAAGTATAGGCCAACTTTACAAATCCGGTTTGCCGGTAAATTCGTCCGGTTAGTATTTGACTGTACTTATACACTCCATAATTTGCGTATTCCCTGTATCGGGAATTTTTTGTAAACGGATTCTCTGTACCCACCTCCATCATCCAATTTTTATAATTACAACGAATGGATAGCCCGTATGAAGCGGGTAGTTTCCGATGAGCGAGCGTACTTCTTTCTAACGTTTTTTCCTCCGTTTTAGCATAGACATTAATGGCGAATGCTTTAATAAAATAATTTACGTCAAAAGACGCCGCAAAATTGCTCCGATTCAAACCGGATTCTCCCGGCACATACATATAATTATATTTCAAACCCACATTGGCATGCAAATTTGCAGAAATTTTATAAGAGATAGACATATCGGAATTTGCAGAATTAAACGAGCCGTCGGAACGATAGCTGCTGATCAACTTATTTCCTTCCAGATAATAATCAGGAAAAATATTGTTATCATATTTATCATACCATACACTGAACTGTATATTGACCGGTTTTATCCGGCCTTCATACATGAAGTACCAATTATATAAAAAGGTATTGTCGAGATCCGGATTTCCTCTTTTTATCTGATAAAAATCAATAGTTTGATCCATCGAGTTTAAAAAGCTGATACGCGGTTGATAACTGCCCGACGAAAAACCTACGCCTACCCAATGCCGGGGATTAATACGATAACGTACCCATGTGTTTAGTCGGGCTGTCCGGGAATGTTGAAGTTCATCACCATGCAGTTTGTAATTGAGCAAGGATAATCCCGGATTAAAATAGAACGTAGCTTTTTCGCCCAATTCACGGATATAAGTCAGATAAAGATGAGTTTCTCCATTCCACAAATGCTGCCATGAATGATAATCGCCGGTGTAATCTGAAGAGGTGACGTTATGATAGTGACTTAAACTTGCGGCAAACGTATTCAGTGAGTCCGGTTGATACATATATTGGCCATAAACATAAAGCGAATAATAATCTTCATCTGCTTTCGTGAATGAGAGTTGTTCATTCTCGGTATATTTTCGGCCATATTTATTGCGTGCATACACTCCGTCGAAATCAAATTTCAATCGTTGTTTGTCCGTCGGACGGAAAATTGCATTCAGACTAATGGCCGGTTTCAGACTTTCACTATCGATGTTTTCACCGGAGAGTACACGTTGTTCATTATGCCCGGTATAATCCAGTGTTTCTTCCCGGTCGTTATGCGGCGTAGCGTCTCGCACAAAAGACAGGTGTGCCGCTACATTCCGTTTTCCGGTATTATTACTCACTCTAAATTGGGCATATTGTTGATTATTGCTGAAATCAGCGTCATTTGTCATTCTGTTACGGTTCACCGTATAATCAGAGAAAAACAATTCTTCGCTTTTCTCTTTTTTCACACCCTCGTAATCTTTCCTATTGTATCCTCCAAAGAAGGTAAAGTTGGTGTTATTATTTGATATTTTTACTGCAGCATCATAATTTCCCCTAAGATAACCGATGGTTTGTTCTCCTTCCAAAGTAACATATCCTCCGGTTGTATATGTTTTGGTAATATAATTTACAGATGCCGCATCTCCTATATATTTTCCGGTTGGCATACTGTAGTATTCCACCTTTTCAATATCTCTCGGTCGTAAATTCTGCACTTCGCGGAAATCTGCTTTCACACCGTTTATATAGAGTGTGACAGTTCCCGACACAGTTTCTACCGATTTGTTTTTCCGATCCACGGTCAGCCCCGGGATCATCAGGTTATATAGCAGGTCATATCCGGAAAAGGCATGTTTTATTTGTTGTTTATCGGGTATGACTAACAGATGATCTTTTTTTCGGATGAAAGTACTCCCCTTTACCACCACCTCATTCAAAGTAACTACATCCGGTTCCAAAATAATTGTCGGTAATATAAAATCTTCATCCGGCATTTCAAAATCAACAAATTGACCGATATAACCAATATAACTTAGAGCCAATGTATATTTACCGGTGGTTATATTCTTAAACAAAAAGTCTCCGTTAGCATCTGTTGTCCCTCCGGTTATATAGACGGAATCTTCCGTGAGAAGCCTGAGGGTAGCAGAAAAAACACCCGTGCCGAACTCATCTTCGCAAATATTTCCTTTTAATGTATGTTGGGCACCGGCCGGCAAAATAAAAGCTTGGAAAACAATAAGAGCGGATAACAATTTATTCATAACCTTTTTTAATTTTAATATTAAAGAACAGCTGATTCTGCATACATTTTATTAATAATCACGGAAAATAATCGCTGAAAAAGAGACAATTGTTCTATTCCTCGTCCCTCGTCTACCCTCATCAATCCATTTTTTCATTTCTTCCCTGTTTATATTTCGAAACAAAAATAGGAGAAGAAAAAAAACTCTTTACTACACAAATGTGTAATATCATGTGAATCAGACTTATTTCTACACTTTTGTGTAGTAAAATGAGGTTATTTTCCAAAAAATATGTAAATTAGCATGTCGGAGTCGATATAACTCAATAACTTATGATACAAGTAGAAGATTTCTTTTTACCATCAAACACAATATCAAGTATTCCGGAAGAAGAATATGAGAAAACAGGCATTTTAATCGATAGTTTTGATGCCATATCCAGAATGACCTACAAAAGTTTATACATTATTGATTATTACAAGAAAAATTTTCTGTATGTATCCGATAATCCTTTATTCTTATGTGGAAACTCCGTAAAAGAAGTGCTGAAAATGGGTTATACGTTCTATATAAAACATATCCCACAACAAGAACAAGCAAGGCTCATCGAAATAAATCGGATCGGATTTGAATTTTTCAATAAAATACCGGTTGATGAAAAACTTGATTATACCATATCGTATAACTTTCATTTGATAAATGATAAAAAAAAGATTTTAATCAACCATAACCTCACCCCTATCTGTCTGAACCATGAGGGAAGAATCTGGCTAGCCGCTTGTCTCGTATCTTTACCAATTCAAGATATGACAGGAAATATAGAGATGCGTAAAATAAATGAATCTGCTATCTGGAAGTATTCTTTTACAAACCGGTGCTGGAAAAAAGAAAAAGGAATAGCCATCAATGAAAGGGAACAAGATATATTATCCCTATCCGCACAAGGCTATACTATGAAAGAAATAGCAGATCGAATATGCTTGTCTTTAGACACTATTAAATTCTACCGGCGAAAGCTATTTGAAAAACTGGAAGTGAAAAATATTACTGAAGCAATAGCTTTTGCACAAAATCACAAACTTTTCTAATCTCTTTTCGGGGGACACTTTTATTGTACCGATTCCAAATACTGATCTTTCAACAGTAATAAGGAAAATGTTACAAACTCACCGGTTACCAAAAAAGACATTATCAAAAGTACGTTCCACCCGGTATAACAGTTTCGTACATAAGCTTTTCTCTCCGGTAACCTATTAATTGGCAATTGCATGGTTTATAAATTATCGGTAACTTTGCAATAAACAGCCGGGATAAGAAAAACAATATATATTAAGCCTTTATTGGAGCCGCAAGAATATGAAAGAGGAACAAATTGAAGAATTACTCAGAACATTATCAAAAAAACAATTAATGCAATTTGGTATTCTGTGTGTAGAACGACACATAGGACTATATAAAAAGATGGAACAAAAAATAGGAAGGCTTCCCAAAAGCAAAAATTATGAAGCATTGGTATCGATTGTCGATTTTATAAAGAATGATATTTCGTCCGGCGATAAGGGACAGATAAAAGCACAACAGAAAAAGAGTGACAGAATATGTGATTACTTGGACGAAGAGTTGGAAGATTATGCCATGCTTTGCCTCGCAGTAATGATAAAAAATATTCTTACCTTTTATTTGAAAGAAGATGTTGAAGACATTGTTTTATGTATAGAAAATTGTCTGGAAATAATCAATCAAGTCAAATCGGAAGAGTATACAAACGCCATTAATGCGAATGCCGACAATGAAGAACTCTCAAAATATCTCGACTATTATTTCGAACAGGAGCTTACATGGGAATATGATACAATTGAGTATCTGCAAAGGACTATTAACGATGAATCAGGTCCCCTCTCATCAAAAAAAGCGGTAAAAGCCACAAAGAAAAAAGGACCGACAACTATTAAGCGACTTAAAGCAAAAGAATTTATGTTGCAATTCAACCCAAAGGCTCATATTCTGAAAATAGGCTTTGGACAATATTTTTATGCTGAGAATAATCAGATAAAGATGAGTGAAGAATTCACTGTGGTCAATTTGACCGAAGTAAAAAACCTACACATAAACGAGGATAAAAAAACTGCCGAATTTGATTCAATTTTCAAGAAGATTGCAATACACTTCATAATAAAGGAAGTATATAAAGGCACCCTCGATATTATGAAATTTATCCGGTCGTACAATGAGACTCCTTTCCAAATAGACACGAAATACAAGGACGAAATTTCTATTGCTATCGATAAAGACGGTTATAATATCAGTTTAGGAAA